>JAKUUO010000051.1 GCA_022448665.1 Candidatus Thalassarchaeum betae
ACGGACGACGACGGCTATCTGAGCCTGCAGGAACTCATCGATTACCTCAACAACGACAGGGAGCAGAACGGGGAGCCTCCTATGTCCAGCGAGGATGAGGAGGGAACGGCCAACTGGTTCTACAGCGGCGATGCCGACGGGGACGACCTGCTGAGTCTCGACGAATTTGTGCAATTGATGGACTCCATCGGCGATGACGATGGTGACGATGGTGACGATGGCGATGGTGAAGGAGGCGACGACGAGCCCTTCCTAGTCACCATGATGGTCATGGGCCAGACCCTGAACGCTCCTATCTCGGACTTCGAGGTCAGGTTCCTTGTCGATTGCGGTGAGCCTGACGAGGAGGACAACGAGCCCCCTATCTCGGACTGCACGGTCGCCGCCTCGAACGGACTTACCGAGGGCTCAGCTACGGTCGATCCCGCGATCGCCGAGTACGAATTCACCTACGAGTACCTAGACTACGACGGTGATGGCTTGATTTCAGACATGGACACCTTGGTCATTGACAATCTCATGCCAGACGTCCAGGTCGAGTTGTACGACACTTGGGCAGACCAGTACACTTCAGAATCGTTCGCTACTGCTGAGATGCTACCGGGCTTCGGCGCGCTGATGGCAGTGGTTGTGCTTCTGGGAGCCGCTTTGGCAACCCGCCGAGACTGATTACGCCTGTGAACCAGACATCCCCTGCCCCCTAGTGGGGGCAGGGCTATGAGACCCTCCTCGTCTCCCGCCACCGTGACGGCAGCGGCAGAAGTTCCGCAGGACCCAACGGCCCCCTCCCCCATCGACAGGGAGCTGGATCGGATACGGCAGCGCAGGGAGGGTGGTAGGCGGTTCTTCAGAGGGACTTTCGACGACTGGACCCTGCTCTTCGGCCTCATCGCCGGGGTGGTGTTCTTCGGAGGCATCGCTCTGATGTCAGCCGGTACCTTCGCTGCCGATTCAGTCGTGGTGGATGAGACTCTCTCGGGGACCCCTCTAGACAAAGGCGAGCAGTGCATCGACCGAACGGGAGAGGTCTACTTCGACATCTGGGCCTCCCACGACGAGGTCTTCGCACAGACCCACAACGCACCGGAGAGCGGCACTGTGCTCGTCATCGACCTGCTCATCAGCGACGGAGACCCTCTGAGTTCCATATTCAAGGGAGGACTGGGCGACATCGGGGCGCACCTGCAGCTGGACGACGGAGTGTCCGATGGCGAGTATCAGCTAGTCGCTACGCTGTGGGCCTCCGATTCCGCTGACGATCTGTCTTCCGTGGCCAATCAGGACGATTACGACAGCGTTTCATCATCGCTGTCTGAGGCCAGGGTCAAGGAGGTCTCAGTCTCAGTCAAGGAGGGGTCAATCAAGATCATCGACACCGAACCGCGCTCATGCTGGACAATCGAGGGATTGGGCGAGTGGGGTTGGAATCTGATGGCCGCCGAGTGGGGCGGTGGAAGAGAGACCGCCATGCTATGGGGCGGCAGCGCTGGTATCCCTGCTTGGTGGCTGGCATTCGTTTCTCTGGGCATGTCGATATTCTTCCTTTGCGTGCAGTACCCGCTGATGCACAGACTCTACCACCGAGATACTGCCGATCTACTATCCACGGCTCAGATGAGGAGGCTCATTGAGAGGACCATAAGGGGGGTCGCCGAGGACCTGCGCTTCAAGGTCGACTTCGACAGGATGAAACTGCAGGACAGACCGATTTCCATCGACGTCTACCTTCCTTACAGAACGACTGGCAAGACCATCGCCACCCCTGTCGACGTCCGCGCTGAGATAACCAAGCACCTGCTCGAGGAGTACGCGATATTCGGCGAGATGCGCCCTCTGCAGTTGAAGGTCGTCTGCACTGATTCGGTGACCTCAGGCGACGACCTCAACTCCTTGGACTCTAACTTCATGGCTTGGGGAAGCAACAGGATACCTCTCGCAGAGGACTACAGCGATTTTTTCACAGGGATGAGCGCCTTTGGGAAGTTGGAATCAGCGGGACAGGAAAGCCTGGCGCGCTGGTTCAGGAAGCACGACCTCGTCGACTTCGGCACCGCGATAATGGCCGACGAGGAAGCCGTCTTCGTGCGCGTGATCTACCGGCCTGTACAGCGCTTCGCCTACTTCCTGTTCAAGCCGTCCTACAAGGACCTCCAGGACGACCTCGAGGAGCAGCTCTCCTCCGATCTCACACCCCACTTAAGTGGGAGATCACTGGTGGTCAGTGCCCGCAATGAGAAATCGACTCTAGCCGACCGAGCTATTGCGGGAAGGGTCGAGCAGGGCGTCAAAGAGTTCACTGGCGAGGCGATGGTAGCCAAGCGAGGAGGGATTGCTGGAGCCCTGCTGCAGAACCCGTTCATGGGGGACATCCTTTCGTCAGTGGAGTACGTGGCCCACAAGAATCAGGGCAGGATCGACCGCTACGGCTACTGGGGGCTCATCGTTTTCGTCTGGATACCCTTCATGGCCAGCGGGGTGCTTGTCGGTGCGATGCTCGGACTGGTGGCCAGAATGCCATTCGAGCGTGTCTTCGCAGCCTGTCTGATAGGGGGGACCGCTGCTTCGCTGACTTGGGCCTACACAGCCAGGGGGATAATCGAGTTCATGGAGAGGTACCACGCGGAGGTCTTCCTCCCGATCTTGCTGTTCATCGCAGTCGCATTCACCTGGCTCAAGGTAAGGGACAATAAGATTCGTCGCAGGGAAGAGTTGTTCCGTGACTCGATGGCCTTCTTCGCCGGGGCCTCAAAGTCCTAATTTTGCTCGCGTGAGGTTGATTAGTTCGCGGCCCTCGGTTGAACTACGGAGTAGTTCAGATGTCGGGGCCGATGGTCAGTATCAGGGGCATGGAGAGGCACTACGTGATGGCTTCGGAAACAATCAAGGCGCTGGATGGGATAGATCTCGACGTCCATGAGGGGGAACGCATCATCCTGCTCGGTCCGTCCGGCTCGGGCAAGACGACTCTGCTGAACTGCATCTCGGCCTTGGACAGCCCTACTGATGGCTCCTACGACTTCGGCGGCACCCCGGTCCCACGACACGACTCGGAGGCTATGACCACTTTTCGCAGGGAAAACATAGGATACGTCTTCCAGTTCTTCAACCTCCTGCAGGACCTCACCGTGCTCGAGAACATCCTGCTCATACAGGAGTTGGCCGGAGGGCGCGATGAGGCCCGGGCACTCCAGTTGCTCAATCTCGTAGGTCTAGAGGCCGAGGTCGACCGCTTCCCCGCTGAGATCAGCGGTGGCCAGCAGCAACGGGTGGCGATAGCAAGGAGCCTCGCCAAGAGCCCGAGGCTGCTACTGGGCGACGAACTGACCGGCAACCTCGATTCCAAGACTTCGGCGATGGTCATGGAGGTCCTCGTCAAGGCCTGCGAGGCCGAGGGAATCACCTGCGTCTTCGTTACCCACGATGAATCTCTGATCGACTACGCGACTAGGATCGTGAGGTTGGACAGCGGCCGGATAATGTCCGACTCGGCTCCGGTGGTCTAGTGAGGTGCTTGGGTGTCCACGCTCTTGACCAAGAGGCTCGCTAGAAGCCTGTGGCGCACCAAGCTCAGGCTCTACTCCGTCGTCCTGATGATCGCCGTCGGCGTCTTCGCGGGAATCTCCTTCGGCACATACGCTAATTCCACTCAGACCCTGTACGACAACATATACGCTGACGATGAG
>JAKUUO010000052.1 GCA_022448665.1 Candidatus Thalassarchaeum betae
GAGTCGAATTCTCACCATGCGCCACTCGTAAGACCCCATTGCCCACATCGCCCTTGTCCCCTTCATGCAGCATCCAGGTCATCCACGACTCGTTTGATTCGCGGATCGGCCAGTGGTCGCGCCCCTCGGTGCCCACCATCAGTACCATCGTGTCTATCCGCGGTGGCGCGAGAATCTCCAGACTCACACTCCCTCCTGTAGGGATATCCACCACGGTCGAGTTCTGCACGAAACCCGTCGAGGGATCGATGACGAGATAGGGCACGAAGACCGCCATCCCCGCCTTGGCGCTCAGCTCGACCTGCTGGAACACACCTGCCTCCAGAACCTCTGGTGTCACGCTCAGGCTGGCGGCGCTGGCCTCGGCCTTCTCCTCTCCGAAGCAGCCGCTGAGCGGCGCTGAGACCATCACGGCGACCATCAGGAGGGCGATTCCGCTTCGCGAGCGCACGCCCATGCGAGCGACGGCTTCGTGTTGAATGCCTCGGTCAGACTGACGGGGGCTGCTGGATTTGCATCGCGTCCTTCGGGTCGTTGAGCACTGCGGCCAGTATCCCGCCCAGTAGCGCGAAGCAGGCGCCGCAGGCCACCAGGCTCACCCCGCCGAGCGCTGTGAAGAATCCTCCGGCGGCCTCGCCGATTTCCTCGAGGACAACTTCCCACATTGGTAATAGGTGAACCTCGTCGCTTGCTAGGATATCGTAGTCGCCTTTGGACTGATTATTCCAGCCGAATGACCCCATGTGGTACCAACCATCTGGGTCGTCAGCATAGCCCCTGGGTTTGGAACCGTCTTCTGTACATTCATCGTTCTCATAACCAGCGGGCCCAGACGCGTTAGAGAATGTCACCGTGAACTCGTCACACCTCACAGTGTCCCTCACGAACACCATGATCTGATCCGACTCATCGTAGTAGAAGGTCCCCTCACTGCCATTCCAGAGGCTCTTGCCCTCAACATCGACTTCTCCCGCGTCGCCAATGGAACTCCCACCAGCCCATGTCATCACCGCCCCGAGGAGCATTACCACTACCCCGAGCACAAGGAACACCTTGCTGGCTACATGCATAGTCAGGCGAGGAGGACTGCCGGTTTTACCGTTGGCATGGGGCCTATTGGTTGAACACGGACAGGCAGGTCAGCGAACCATCGGCCTGCCTAATGGCGTCCATGTCGACAGAGGTGATCGAGAACCCGGCGTCCAGCAGGACCTGCCTGGTCACGGGGTAGCCGCTCGCCACGATGACCCGGTCTCCGCTGTAGCCGATGGTGTTCGCGGCGTAGCTCTCCTTGTTGGGCACCCAGAGGACCTCTTCGGCCAAGTGCCCTACCTGCTGCGGTGTGAGGTGGCCCTCGGCCACGAGCAGGGTGTCCGCGCGCGGCGAGGAGCAGACGGTCGAGAGGTGCAGGGTGGAGAGAGGGATATCGATCAGCTCGACCGAGAAGTCCTCGGCCCTGACCCTCTCGGCGAGGAACTCGGCGCCCGCCCGATTGGTGCGGGTCGACAGCCCGATGAGGTAGCGGTCATCGTAGAACAGCACGTCTCCGCCATCGAGGGTCGCCCCTCCAGGCATCCTGACGATCTCGGCGTCCTCGGACAGGTGCTCAGCGACGGCTGCCTGCTCTCCCTCGCGGGAGGGCGCTCCCATGTTGGGGATGAGCGCAGTGCCGTCGATCATGACGGCGGTGTCCTCGACGAAGCAGCAGTCAGGATGCTCATCGAGAGAGGGCAGGACAGTGACCTCACTGCCGTGCGCGGACAGAGCGGTCACGTATGCGTCATGCGCGCCCTGAGCGGCTACCGGGTCTGGCGTGTGGGTGCCGAAGTACTTCGAAAGGGCCCTGTCGAAGTTCGGGGAGACGAGCCGGACGACGGCCTCCTTCCTGCTCCTGTCGTAGGCCCCGGGCATGAAACGCCGTTCTACCAACCCCTCTTAACGGGTTCGGAATCCGGTAACGGGCTCCGGAAAGCGGAAGGGGTCCGGGACGAGGCATTATGGACGGAACCGCCCCGTTGGGCGGTATGGTTGACCTTGTTGAAGAGAGCGACGAGTCCGGCAACAAGGTGAGCCCGTCCCTCCCTCCCCACATCAAGAACATGCTGATCGACATCGACGGTACGGTAGGGGAGGACATCCCGAACGAGGAGGCCAACCGGATGGCCACGGCCGAGGTCTTCCAGGATGCCTTGGCCACGATCAACCGATGGCACGGCGAGGGGCACATCATCACTTTCTTCACCGCTCGCACCGAGGAGCACAGGGAGGTCACAGAGCAGTGGCTCGAGAGCAACGGGTTCCAGTACCACGGTCTGCTGATGGGGAAGCCCCGTGGCGGGAACTACCACTGGTTCGACAACCACATCGTCAGGGCAACGAGGTTCAACTCGAAGTTCACAGACCTGATCAAGCGGAGCATCGAGATCGAGGTCTTCGATGACTGAGCCCCCCCCTCAGCTAGACGACTTACTGGAACAACGCGACGCGCACGTCGGCAAGGCGCTCTCCCTGGCGCACGGATCGCCCCTCCACATCACCCGCGGCCACATGCAGTACCTCTACTCGGCCAGCGGCGAGCAGTACCTCGACCTCGTGAACAACGTCTGCCACGTCGGCCACTCCAACCCGAGGGTGGTCGAGGCCGGCGCGCGCCAGATGGCGCTGCTGAACACCAACACCAGATACGTCTACGAGGGGCTCACCGAGTATCTCGGCAGGCTCGCAGCGACCCTGCCCGAACCCCTGAGCGTGGGTTTCCTCGTCAACTCCGGCAGTGAGGCGAACGAACTGGCTGTCCGTATCGCCCGCACACACACGGGGGCCCACGACATGGTGGTGGTCGAGGGGGCCTACCACGGCCACACAGGGATGCTGATCGGGCTCAGCCCGTACAAGTTCAGGGGCCCGGGCGGCGCGGGCGAGCCGGAGCCATGGGTGCACGTGGCCCCCATACCGGACGCCTATCGCCGGGGCGGAAGCGACCACGCCGCCGAACTGGGCGACATCGTGGCCGGAGCCGGGCCGATCGCCGGCTTCCTCGTCGAGCCCATGCTCTCTTGCGCGGGGCAGGTCCCGCTCCCTGGGGGCTACCTCACGGCAGCCTTCGAGCACGTCCGTGCGGCAGGCGGGCTGGGCATCGCCGACGAGGTGCAGGTCGGCTTCGGGCGGGTGGGCAGCCACATGTGGGCCTTCGAGGAGCACGGGGTGGCGCCCGATATCGTGGTCATGGGCAAGCCGATGGGCAACGGCCATCCGATGGCTGCGGTCTTCACCACGCCTGAGATAGCAGCA
>JAKUUO010000053.1 GCA_022448665.1 Candidatus Thalassarchaeum betae
CGCGAGTCCGCAATCTCAGCAGGCGAGAACTGATCACCGAGCACGAGTCTGCCGGCCCCCCGAAGGACGACATCTCCAGCGCGTTATATCACCTGAGGACCTCTCTTAATACATTGCCCGCGCCCGGGCATCCAATAGGGCAGCACTAGAACGCCTAGCAACACAGGAGGAATGCATATGGAAACAGTCACAACGACCGTAGAGATAGCAGGACCGACTGGGCACGAGGCACTCGAGCTGACGCAAGACCAGACAATGGCGCTTGTGGAGGAGCGAGGCGATTCCTGGGTATTTTCCCAGGGCGCAGGCGGTATGATGACCACCCCGCAGCTTGCAGAAGCTGACTGGGAGACGGTCGGTACCGTGCGAATCGTGCCTGGATTGGTCGGCGGTCTCTACTGAGGTCAATGAGCAAACCCGCCCGCAAGGGCCCGGACTTACCCCCCGGTGCCGTCGCCCGGCTGACACAGCCCGGCGGCGGTGCCGCAACAACTCAAACGAGGAATCAAAATGAATGAACAAACACAGAACGACTACACAGACAACAACGACTACGAGATCGCAGTCATAGGCGCTGGAGGCATCGGCTCGCATCTCGTATCAGCCCTGGTCCCAGCGCTCCACCGAGGCGGACTTCTGGATTCAACAGGAGGCATCACCATCAGAGTTTATGACTCTGACACAGTCACCGAGGAGAACCTCGCCCATCAGAGGTTCAACTACCACGATGTCGGCATGCACAAGGTGGCGGCCATCGAGCGAAGCATGCGCCCGTTCACGGGCGCGTGCCTGCGTGTAGTGGCTTGCCCGTGGGACGTGCGTGAGGCCGACGACATGACCCCGGCCGATCTGACCGTCGTCGCCGTCGACTCACCCATCGCCCGACGAGTCGTCCACTCAAGCGACACCATCTTCCTCGACCTTCGAACCATGGCTGATGGCTTCATCGCCCTCGATTCTTCAGTCGACCGCGACTTTGTCACTCGTATGACGCCGGACCAGCCCGCCCGTTCGTGTCAGCACGATGGCGCTGTCAAATCAGGCAACATCGAGTTCGGCTTCCTGCTCGCCGCCGCCCACGGCGCCCAATGGGTGCTGCAGAGCCTGCGGTGGATGGTGGGCCACTCGTTGGCCATGCCACCGCTTCCGCAGTCGGCCAACATCACCTTCGGCACACTGGGCCGAATGCCTCTAGCCGAGGAGGAACTGGAGCCGCAGGGCAGCGTCAAGCCGAAGCTCCACCCCTCCAATCTGATCACATCCTGCATCGGCACCAACGACCACGACTCAGAGGTGATACGAGAGCACGTCGCCTGCCTGGCGAAGAGAAGGTGGTGGCGTGCGATATGGGAGCTCGGCGACAGCATGAGCCGCGAGATCAGCGTCCTCATAGATGCCGATGGCAAACTGTTCGTTGATGTGGGAACCTCGGGCCAAGTCAAGATGTCACCGCCCGAAGACGCCAAGATCCCTTTCCAACTCTGGCTGCACAGCCATCCTCTCGATGCATACTGGTCGAGCACCGATCGCGACACCTTGGGCTGCTATGTCGGTCTCATCCTAGAGGCCGTCGTGCTCGGCCACGACCACTACAAGCACACGGCTCACTCGGAATCCCCAGAATCCTCACTCGAGGAGGAAGGCCCTCTGGCATCATGGTCCTCGGAGCCGACCGTCCTCTACGCCGACGACCCGCAGACTCTGGGTCCCGAGGAACGCAAGGAGGGAGGTCAGACATGAGCGAGGTCGACAGGTCCGAGGCGATGGCCAGGCTGGAGAGCCTGTTCGCCGAGTCCAAGGCCAACAACGAGGGCACTGGCATCGAGGAGATCGTCGAAGCCGTGCTCGGAGAGGATGCCGACGAGGAGATCAGCGAGATGGTCCTGATGGCCATGGAGTCGCGCTCCGGCAGCATCACCAACGAGGAGATACTCGATGGAATCCTGAAACTGCAGGAATGGCGGCTTGACCAGTCCTGATTGATGATCAAGAGACCGAAAGTGTTAAAAAAGACGAGCATTATTTAACACGATACCGGAAGTGAGATTGTGATTTCGCACGTACTAGCAAGGTGGGATCGTTTTCGCCCGAGCAAACGCCATGTCCACATCACAAGATGACTCCGCTCGGTCAGACCCGTCCGACCGAGACACGCTGGTCGTATGGTGTAATGGAATGAGCATAGTTGTCTGCGTAACTTCAGATCCCGGTTCGATTCCGGGTACGGCCGCCATTCCTACAGCACAAGCAACATTCTGGAGGGGAAATCAATGAGCGACGACGCCTACGAACCCTTGGAGCACATCGATTGGGACCTGATAGACAAGGACCACACCTTCGAGTGGCTGGTCCATCTCTGCGAAGTTTTCAACAGAGGAAAAGCGGCAAATCAATGGACCTACTGGCCTGAAGATTTCTTCTGGGAACCTCCACTCTCGACGATAACCGAAGAACACGGGCAGATGTGGCTGCACGTAGCAGCCCTCATCTGTCAGAGCCCGGGCATCACCGTTTCCAGCAACGACATCTCCGTTACCGGGAGGTTCGGCTCTGAGTTCAAGATCAAGATGATGTCGGACCTCTCCGACTGGAGTGAGATTGAGCACACGCAGGGAGCCGACTGCGTTCCGGAAGAGCTGCACCACCTCCTCAAAGAGTATGGGAACTACATCCCAGAGACCGTCTACCTGTGCTGGAATCTTCCTAGAGGCATCTCCACACCAGTCGGGCTGTATAGCCTGCTGCTGGCCATGCTAGACGAGACGAAGGTCTGGGAGTACCTGCTCGACTACATCGCCACAGAGTGCCGGGGGTGCCATGATACGGGGTTCCATCATAGGGAGGATTACCTCCGACAACCAGGTCGTGCGCCCGGGAGCCTAGTCGGTTGGGACCAGTTCCGCCCACCCCACCATTCGGTCGAAGAGGATGAGGATACGAAGAACTACTATCTATGCTACTGGTGCGGACCAAACGCTCCGGACCACCATTAGAGGCGGTGAGTTTATGGCTCCCCCCAATCGGTCACGACGGTGGAGAATCTCCCTTGAATTGGCCGCGCACACAACCTGTCCACAGCATGGTTATACGCCGCCCCGTTTCAGGACAGACTCCCGGTGGAGGCGGCCGCGCAGATGGGGCTACGAACAGACGCATTTAGACTGGTGAAAAGGTGAAAAT
>JAKUUO010000054.1 GCA_022448665.1 Candidatus Thalassarchaeum betae
AGTGAGGCTGTCCGCCCTCAAAGAGGGCGGACCATGGTGAACTACGGTTTCGTGATAGACAATCGAAAGTGCATCGGATGTCATGCCTGTACGGTCGCTTGCAAATCCGAGCACGATGTGCCGATTGGAGTCAACCGAACCCACGTCAAGTACATCGAGAAGGGCGAGTACCCGGATGTCACCCGCGAGTTCAGCGTCCACCGCTGCAACCACTGCGAGGACTCGCCTTGTACGACGATCTGCCCTACCACCGCCCTGTTCACTCGTGAGGACGGCATCGTCGACTTCGATGACGAGCGCTGCATAGGCTGCAAGTCATGCATGCAGGCATGCCCCTACGACGCCCTCTACATCGACCCCAACAAGGGCACTGCGGCCAAGTGCAACTACTGTGCCCACCGAATCGAGCACTCCTACGAGCCATCCTGCGTCATCGTCTGCCCGACCGAGGCCATCATCTCAGGCGACTTGGAAGATCCCAACTCATCGATCTCAGGATACATACGAGACCACGAGACCACCGTGCGCAAGCCGGAGTCGGGCGCGAAGCCAAACGTGTTCTACGTCGAGACCAGCGAAGAGATGCTCGACCCGCATGCCACCGAACGCGATGGCGAGTACCTCTGGACCGAGCAAGCAGCTGGAGTCGGTCACTTCGCCAAGTACGCTGAGAACAGAGCGGGAGCTGCCGATACGCAGTCGATGATCGTCCAGTTGGCGCTAGAGAAGAAGGCCCGCGCTGCGGCACCGCGTGACCAGGCGATCATTCGTGATGTGATGGCCAAACTGAATGAGGATGCTGGTAAGCCCAAGCGAACGTATGACCAGCCTTCGAAGGGGGTGCTCTGGGGCTGGGAAGTCACCGCTTACATCCTCACTAAAGCTATCGCCGCTGGAACCTACCTGGTTGCGATGCTGGCAATGTTCGCTGGCCTCATCGAGATGACCGACGATCTCTGGTGGGGACTCATCATAGGTTGCACAGCATTCCTTGGATTGACAGGCCTGCTTCTCGTGAAGGACCTCGACCGACCTGAGAGATTCCTCTATGTGTTGCTCAGGCCTAATTGGGATTCTTGGTTAGTCAAGGGTGCCTATGTTCTAGCAGGATTCGGCGCAGTTCTGGCTTGCAGTGCCGCGGTTCTCTTCTTCGGTCTAAATCAGGATTATCTCGAATACCTAGCCTATGCAGGAATCCCTCTTGCGATCCTTACTGGGGTATATACAGCTTGGTTGTTCGGTCAGGCACAGGGCAGGTCATGGTCAAAAGACAACCTCCTGCTCCTCAAGTTCTTCACTGAGATGATAGTCATCGGATTCGCTTCCTTGATACTCCTCACATCTTCAAGCGCCACTTACCTCGTGATGGCTGCTGTTCTGTACTACCTCGTCGCCAAACATGCTCACCACCTGGTGATCGAGCCGCAGATGGAGACTCTGCACTGAGGTGGGATGATGGCTGAGGGATTCATCGAGAACCTAGCGCAGAAACTGCGCATCATACCCAACCTCGACCGCGAACACTCTAGCAACGGCGGTGACACTCTTCGCAAATTCCCGTCTTCCGAGAACTGGCACGACCACGTCGAGTTGGACGCCAACGAATGGCCGAAACGAGTCGAGCGCCGCTACTCGCTGGTACCGACCACCTGCTTCAACTGCGAGTCGGCGTGCGGGATGCTGGCCTATGTCGACAAGGAGTCCGGTCAGGTCACCAAGTTCGAGGGCAACCCGCACCACCCCGGGAGCCGTGGCCGCAACTGCGCCAAGGGACCGGCCACAATCAATCAGATACAGGATACCGAGCGAATCATGCACCCGATGCGCCGCGTCGGCGGGCGTGGTGAAGGCGGCTGGGAGCGAATCTCTTGGGACGAGGCTCTCGACGAGATATCAGCGAAGATCCGCGCCTCGCTGAAGACCGGGGCGAAGGATCGGGTCGTCTACCACGTGGGCAGACCCGGTCACGAGGGCTACGCCAACCGGATACTGAAGGCATGGGGCGTCGACGGGCACAACAGCCACACCAATATCTGCTCAGCGGGGGCACGTACCGGGTACGGACTGTGGCACAAGCACGACCGCCCCTCGCCCGACCACGCCAACGCGAAGGTCATCCTGCTGACCTCCTCGCACCTCGAGACTGGGCACTACTTCAATCCGCACGCGCAGCGGATCCTCGAAGGGATGATGGACGGCGCCAAGCTCATCGTCATCGACCCTCGTCTGTCCAACACAGCGGCCATGGCCGACCACTGGCTCCCCACATGGCCGGGCTCCGAGTCCGCGCTCTTCCTCGCTTGGGCGAAGATGATACTCGAGCGCGGCCTCTACGACCGCGAGTTCATGGAGGACTGGGTAAACTGGGAGATGTGGCTCGATGCAGCGCACCCGGACGAGCCACGCACCTTCGAGCGCTTCATCGAGCTGCTCCTCGATGAGTACTCCGAGTACACACCGGAGTTCGCCGCCGAGGAGTGCCGGATTCCCATCGAGCAGGTGATTGAGGCGGGCGAGGCAGTCGCCAACGCAGGCAGTCGCCTGTGCACCCACGTCTGGCGCTCCGCTGCGATAGGAAACCTAGGCGGCTGGCAGGTCGCCCGTACACTGCACCTGCTGAACGTGCTGACAGGAAGCGTGGGCACCGAGGGCGGGACCTCGCCGAACTCGTGGTCCAAGTTCAAGCCCGAGTTGTTCGACGACCCCCCTGACCCGGACGGCTGGAACGATCTGCACTTCCCGCCCGAGTACACGCTCTCCCACTACGAGATGAGCCACATCCTGCCGCACCTCGTCAAAGACGGCCGCGGCACGCTAGACGTCTACTTCACACGCGTCTTCAACCCGGTGTGGACCTACCCCGACGGCTTCTCGTGGATCGAGATGCTGGAGAACGAGGAGGCGATCGG
>JAKUUO010000055.1 GCA_022448665.1 Candidatus Thalassarchaeum betae
CCGATCGCCTCCTCGTTCTCCAGCATCTCGATCCACGAGAAGCCGTCGGGGTAGGTCCACACCGGGTTGAAGACGCGCGTGAAGTAGACGTCCATGGTGCCACGGCCGTCTTTGACGAGATGTGGCAGGATGGGGCTCATCTCGTAGTGCGAGAGGGTGTACTCGGGCGGGTAGTGCAATTCGTTCCAGCCGTCTGGGTCGGGTGGATTGTCGAACAGTTCGGGCTTGAACTTGGACCACGAGTTCGGTGCGGTGCCGCCCTCGGTGCCCACACTGCCTGTCAGCACATTCAGCAGGTGCAGGGTGCGGGCGACCTGCCAGCCGCCCAGATTGCCTATCGCAGCAGCGCGCCAGACGTGGGTACACAGGCGGCTGCCTGCGTTGATGACCGCCTCGCCGGCCTCGATGACCTGTTCGACCGGTATTCGGCACTCCTCGGCGGCGAACTCGGGCGTGTACTCGGCATACTCCTCGAGCAGCAGCTCGATGAAGCGCTCGAAGGTGCGCGGCTCGTCAGGATGCGCTGCATCGAGCCACATCTCCCAGTTGACCCAATTCTGCATGAACTTGCGGTCGTAGAGGCCGCGCTCGAGTATCATCTTCGCCCAGGCGAGGAAGAGCGCAGGCTCGGAGCCCGGCCATGTAGGCAGCCAGTGGTCGGCCATGGCCGCAGTGTTGGACAGGCGTGGGTCGATGACGATGAGCTTGGCACCATCCATCATCCCCTCGAGAATCCGCTGCGCGTGCGGATTGAAGTAGTGCCCAGTCTCAAGGTGCGAGGAGGTCAGCAGGATGACCTTCGCGTTGGCGTGGTCGGGCGAGGGGCGGTCGTGCTTGTGCCACAGCCCGTACCCGAGCCGCGCGCCGGCGGAGCAGATGTTCGTGTGGCTGTTGTGCCCGTCGACGCCCCATGCCTTCAGAATCCGGTTCGCGTAGCCCTCGTGACCCGGTCTGCCCACGTGGTAGACGACCCTGTCCTTGGCCCCTGTCTTCAGCGAGGCGCGGATCTTCGCTGATATCTCGTCGAGCGCCTCGTCCCACGAGATGCGCTCCCAGCCCCCGGCGCCGCGCCGGCCGATGCGGCGCATCGGATGCATGATGCGCTCGGTGTCCTGGATCTGGTTGATCGTCGCCGGGCCCTTGGCGCAGGTGCGACCACGGCTTCCGGGGTGCTGCGGGTTGCCCTCGAACTTGGTGACCTGGCCGGACTCCTTGTCGACGTAGGCCAGCATCCCGCACGCCGACTCGCAGTTGAAGCAGGTCGTCGGCACCAGCGAGTAACGACGCTCGACGCGTTTCGGCCACTCATTGGCGTCGAGCTCGACGTGGTCGTGCCAGTCATCTGGAGAGGGGAACTTACGCAGTGCAGCGCCACTCTCCGGGGAGTGCTCGCGATCGAGGTTCGGGATGATGCGCAGTTTCTGCGCCAGCTCCTCGATGAGACTGTCCGCCATCATCTCACCTCAATGCAGGGTCTCCATCTGTGGCTCCATCACCACTCGCTTGCCGTGCAGCCACGCCGCGGCGAGCAGCACGAGCCCGGCGACGACCGCAATCGGCTCGCGAAGCACCATCGGAACGAACACCGCCGCACCGACCACTATCGTCTCGATGAGGAACTTGAGCGGCAGCATCCCGTCCTCGGACCACGACCTGCCCTTGGCCTGCTGGAACAACCACGCGGTGTAGACGCCGGTGAGGGCTGCGAGCGGAATCCCGGCATAGGCGAGGTAAGTCAGGAGCGACCGGTCGAGCCCCATGTACAGCACAGCGGCGCTGGCCGCCAGAACCGCTCCGAATCCAGCGAGGACGTAGGCGCCCTTGACCAGCCAAGAGTCCCAATTGGGGCGCAACAGGACGTAGAGGAAGCGCTCGGGCCTGTCTAGGTCGACGACCAGCAGGATCCCGGTGACCGTTAGGAAGCCGAGTCCGATACCAAGCGTAGACCACCACAACTCGTCAGTCATCTCGACTTGGCCTGAGAGCATAGCCAGCATGGCGACGATGTAGGTCCCGGATGCGATGGCCTTGGTCCAGATGTAGGCAGAAACCTCCCAGCCCCACAGAATCCCCTTCGATGGCTGGTCATAGGATCGCTTGGCGCGACCAGCCTCGTCGTCCAACTTGGCCATCACATCGCGGATGATGGCTTTGTCACGAGGGGCTGCGGCGCGGGCCTTCTTCTCCAGTGCCAACTGCACGATCATCGAATTGGTGTCAGCAGCACCCGCCCTCTCCTCGGCGTACTTGGCGAAGTGCCCGACCCCCGCCGCCTGGTCCGTCCAGAGGTACGCCCCATCACGCTCGGTGGCGTGCGGGTCGAGCATCTCCTCGCTGGCCTCGATGTAGAACACGTTGGGCTTGGCGCCTGACTCGGGCTTGCGCACGGTGGTTACGTGGTCGCGAACGTAGCCCGAGATCGATGAGTTCGGATCATCCAGGTCTCCTGAGATGATAGCCTCGGTCGGGCAGACGATTACGCAGGAGGGCTCGTAGGACTCCTCGATGCGGTGTGCGCAGTAGTTGCACTTGGCTGCAGTGCCTTTGTTCGGGTCGATGTACAGGGCGTCGTAGGGACAGGCCTGCATGCATGACTTGCAGCCTATGCAGCGCTCGTCATCGAAGTCGACGATGCCGTCCTCGCGAGTGAAGAGGGCGGTCGTCGGGCAGATCGTCGTGCATGGCGCGTCTTCGCAGTGGTTGCAGCGGTGGACGCTGAACTCGCGGGTGACGTCTGGATACTCCCCCTTCTCGATGTACTTGACATGGGTGCGGTTGACGCCGATCGGGATGTCGTGCTCGGACTTGCAGGCGATCGTGCAGGCATGGCAGCCGATGCACTTTCGATTGTCTATCACGAAACCGTAGTTCACCATGGTCCGCCCTCTTTGAGGGCGGACAGCCTCACT
>JAKUUO010000056.1 GCA_022448665.1 Candidatus Thalassarchaeum betae
TCTCGGTGGCCACCTTGCCGCGGAAGTATGACCACTCGGGCGCCTGCTCGGGATGCGCGACGCTGAAGTGCACAACTCTCCTGACTCCGGCCTCGATGGCGGCCTCGAACATCACCCTGCAGTTCTCGGTCGCCACATCGTGGTCGAACTGCCTGCTCTGGTGGTTGTAACGTACCCAGTACGTGTTGTACAGCACATCCGCACCTCGCAACGACTCCACCAGCGCTCCACGCTCCCCGAAGTTGAGAGGATGGACCTCCACCCGTCCGTCGAAGGGGTCGTCACGGCCGACTGCGTTGGTCAGCGTGCGGACCCGCTTGCCCTCATCGAGTAGCTGATGCGCGATCCACCGTCCGGTGTAGCCGAACGCCCCTGTCACTACGTGCAGTTCCTCTGCCACGGCCCGGCCACTTTCAGGAGCATGAAAAAGTAACGGGCAGGACCTTATGCTTCAGATCTCGGAATAGTAATCCGATACCGCGTCCTCGAGACCAGATCCCGCTGCAGCCTCATCGATGCTGAGGGTCACCCCGTCCCTGCGGAGCGCCTGCCCCCCGACAACGACATCGAGGCAGCGCGCCCCGCTGTAGATCAGGTTGGCCAGCAGCCTCCTGCCGTCACGCCCCCATGGCCTCATCCTCACATCATCGAGGTCCCAGGTCACCCAGTCGAACGAGTCCTTGGTGGCCAGCTGCCAGGTCTCGACCGGGTCCAGTATCCTGGCGTCCCAGTGGTCGTGGCGCTGGACCACGCTCGCCGCCTTGGCCTCCGCGCGCATGTCCAGGCTGTTGTTGCTTGCCGCGCCGTCTGTGCCGAGCCGCACGTCCACGCCTGCCTCGCGCATCGCAGGATATGACATCGTCCCGCCACAGGCGAGTTTCTGGTTCGAGGTCGGGCAGTGCACAGCGTGCGCATCGTGACCTGCGAGTATCCTCATCTCCCTCTTGGTGACCCAGCCGCAGTGGGCGCACACCGTGCCTCCATCATCTGCGCTTTGGAAGTAGTCTAGGGAGTCGAGATACTCGACGGGATACATGCCGTGATCGGCGTGGCAGTCGGCGACCTCCTTGCGAGTTTCGCTGGTGTGAATATGGAGTATGCAACTGTGCTCAGCAGCCATCTCTGAAGCCTTCAGCAGCGTCTCCTCGCTGCAGGTGTAGACCGAGTGAGTACCGATGCCGTACTCGACTCTCTCGGAGGGAGCGCTTCCCCTGAGGAGCTCGTCCATATTCTGCAGAGCCTCGGCGCCTCCCGAGGGGTAGGATGGAGTGGGGAAGTCGGTGATAGGGCCGCATGCAACTCCTCGTACCCCGGATTCTACTAGCACTCCTGCCACCACATCGGGATGGTAGTACATGTCGCAGGCAAAAGTCGTGCCAGTGGCTATCATCTCGGCTACCGCCGCTCTTGTTCCCGCTTCGACGAAACCTGCTGTGAGCCCCTTCTCCACCGGGAAGACCGAGGTCTCCAGCCACTCCATCAGTGGCAGACCCTCACCCATCGAGCGATTGAGGATCATCGCGAGGTGGGTGTGCCAGTTCTGTAGGGAACGTGTCACCAGGCGCATCGAGCCGTCAATCGTCTCGGCTACGTCCTCGTCGCCATTGCTCGCGGAGTACGAGCCATCTGGGTGGAGCAGGAAATCACCGTGCTGGACGGCACCGTCATGGTCAATCAGGCGCGTTCCCGTGACCCGCCGCACACGCCCGTCCATGGGCGAGCGAGCGGCCCGCCCGACTCAAGTGTTCTCCATCAGTAGAGGGGAACCATCTCTGAGAAATGCAGCAGGTTCCCCTCTCTTTCGTTCTCCGACATGTACTGGATGAAGTAGCGCGCTCGCGCGCCCTGATCAAAAGAAATCTCGCTGCGGTCACCATATCGGCTCATCAGATTCGTCCGTGAAGGGTTGTGCTGCTCTACGGTGCAATTAGCGAACTCACTCGGTTCCTGATCTGGCCTGTCGCTCTCATAGGCGTTGGCGGTGCAATTGATGACCTCCTCACACCAGATGTAACAATCGTAGGGGGTCGAGCAGATGAAGTCACCAGTGCGGTAGCACTGCTCGGTTGGGGTAACCCAGTTCTGCGCCCAGATGAAGGCTTGTGCGAGGTCCGAATCCGAGTTCGGATCATCGTGGAACTGGTGGGTGTGGTAGAGCCCGAGGAAGTGCCCGAGTTCGTGGCCCGGAACGTGGCTGGTGGCGAACGATGAAGCCCTCACCGTGCTGATGTAGTACTCTCTGGAATGCCAAGGATAGTTGCTGTATTGTCCCCAGCCGTTGCTCTGCATGATTATGTTGACATTGGCTGGATTGTAGCCTTCAACGAAAGTGTCACCGAGTTGGGATATCGAGACCTGGTCACCGAAATCGTCTTGGATTTCTGGGAAGGCTTCGTCCACCCAGATTATCTCGTCGACGACGAAGTAGATTCCAGATGGGTTGTACACCGAGTTGATCAGTTCGACTCCGGTAGCGATTGAGGTCTCATTGATGAGCCACTCGACACCCTCGTTGTCTCGATATACGAAGATGGTGATGAAGAGCTGCCTTCCCGGCCCCGACTCGCATTCCAGCCCTGGGTAAGGCGAGTCTTCCGATATGTCCACCCAGTATTCCTGACTGTCGCAGTCGTAAAATTCGTTATCGTGCTCGTTCCAGTTGAGGCAGCCGGATAGAACCGGTGCGAACAGAACGATCACGAGCAAGGCGGCCGTTCCACGCATGACCCCGACTCGAGGTGGTAAGGCTAAACCCTTGCTGGCCCGGCATCAGTTACTGGGCTAGGCAGGAATACTGGTTGGAATTCGCAATCCACGTCCATGGCTAAGCGCTGTAGCCCCGACTCTTCAAATTAACGAAATCGGATTATA
>JAKUUO010000057.1 GCA_022448665.1 Candidatus Thalassarchaeum betae
AAACAGAGTTGAAATGTTGAGATTACTCCAATGGGTATCCAAATTGTGAACCAAATTCCTCAATTAACCAATCTGCATCAGAGCTCCACTTGTTCAAGCAATCTAACCATGCAGGTGAGGTTTTACCACCAAATCTTTGCAAGTTACTATCAAGAAACCTCCGCATTTTCTCAAATCGCTCTTCCGAAGAAGGCTCACCAAATTCAGCGCCGTAATCGGCGTTGGGTGCGCCGGGTTGCACAATGAATGTAGTATTGAATATCCGAGTCAAATGATGGCGCCGAACATTATCATTGGGGCCGTTTCGATCTGCCGAATAATGCATATGAGAAAATAGCCCCTTGAGTCCACCATCGGCACCATTGACATAGGGTGGAATAATTTCCTCCATATTCTTCAGTAATACAATCCGTATATTGAATTAATTGCACACTCGAAGGGTACCCACTGATTCATCTTCTCGGCGTTGAAGAATGTCCAATCATTGAACCAAGTTACTTATGTCTAGTACACCGATGGAGTTGTTTCATGGACCGAACAGTGGACCTAACAATCGCCGCGCTGATCTTTTTGGCTGGCACGGCAGGCCTCGTTTCCGGTGAGGACATTGGAAGCGTTGAAACGACGAACGACATAGATGGCGAGTCAGCTGAGGCTGCCCCCATCGACGCGCGTTACCTTCGCGGTGATGCCAACGACGATGGAAGCGTGGATCTCGGTGACTTCATCGTGATGGCACAGTACATCGCCGGCTACGGCAGGGCACCTGCCTCGATGGCACAGGCCGACATCAACGGCGACAGATCAGTCGACGTGCTCGACTTGGTCCTCCTAGCCGACTACCTGTGGGGAGATGACGAGTCCGACTCCGGACCCCAGTCTCTGGACAGCCGCACCACCAAGGCTGCCACCAAGGCCAGCAAGACCGCGGTAGCGGTCTGCGACTTGGAGCCCGTGCGTGTGCTACGCGGTGACGCGAACGACGACGGCAGCGTCGACATTGGCGACTTCTT
Organism: Candidatus Thalassarchaeum betae; assembly: GCA_022448665.1. Classification (GTDB taxonomy): domain Archaea; phylum Thermoplasmatota; class Poseidoniia; order Poseidoniales; family Thalassarchaeaceae; genus Thalassarchaeum. Next base: position 1,014 of record JAKUUO010000057.1, read on the forward strand.
CATCATGGCACAGTACATCCTCGGATACGGGGACGCGCCTGCCTCGATGCAGGGAGCCGACATCAACGGCGACCACGCGGTCAACGTGCTCGACCTGGTACTGCTCGCCGACCACCTATGGGGTGGCCAGTGCGAGCGCTGCTAGGCAGCTAGCCACCACTATACGCTGAGATTCCTCTGGAAAAACTCAGTGCTGCAACCAAGCGCGTGCCTTCGCGCCGTCCACTGACCACCCTTGTGGACCCCCAGGTTGGGGACGGCTGCGAAGGCCGCCAAACGCTCTTCGGGCTCGTTTAGCGGAATCACCACGCCAGGCATGATCTCTGACGACATGCCCCCCTGCATGTCGATGCGGATGGTCCTATGCCCGTCAAGTCTGATGGCCTTGGGATCGAAGCTCAGAGACTCGATGGAGTCGAATGAGTGCTGCGCGCCCTCGTAGACGTGAACCTCGATGTTCGCACCGTGCGGCCTGATATCCTCTACCAGACTCTCGACGAGACTCAGAGGCACCCAGTCGTCCTCATCGCCGTGCAATACCAGGATTGGACTCTTCGACCAGCGCTGGTCATCCATCCTCAGATGCGCCGCTGGATAGAGGGGGAGGTGTGCTGCGAAGCGCTCGCCGTCCGGTGCCAGCGCCTCGGCTAGCGGCTCCCAGGCCGAGTAAAGGGCGACAGTGCCCCCTAGGCTCCATCCAGCGATTCCGATGCGGGCAGAATCTATCCTCGGGTGAGTGGACACCATCCTGAGGGCCTGGTACACATCGGTCAGCATCATGGCGTACGTCACGCTCATCTGGTCCTCGACAGTGGATTCGATGAGCCGCGAGTCGAAGCTGTGCACTCTGAAGACGGCGAAACCGGCCTCGAGCCAGCCCACGATGTGCTCGTGGTGGTGTCCACGCCAGTTCAAACTCCCATGCACTGCGACCACGCACGGCATCGGCTCGCTGACAGGGTGCTCCGGCATCAGCAGGGAGCCGAACACAGCATGATGGGGAACCGAATCCATCTTGCACAGGATGTGGTGGATTTCGAAAGGACTGGCTGATGGATAACCGATTACTCCTATTTGGCCGTCTGCGAGGCTCGGTGGCGCCTCCATGCGCCTACGCGCATCGCCCGCCGCCTTCTTTCTTTCCACGGTGCACCGTCAAAGTCAAGTCCGAGACGGCAGAACTCGCCTCGAGGTGCTTCGATGGGCGACGCTGCCATGCGCTCCCACAGGAAGGCGATGGTGGACAGGCAGCTGGTGGCGCGGGGAATCAGCGACGAGCGCGTCCTGGCTGCCATGAGGGAGATTCCCAGACACCGCTTCGTGCCCGCAAGCAGGCTCAGTATGTCCTACAGCGACCGCCCAGTCCCCATCGGCAGCGGCCAGACCATCAGCCAGCCGTACATCGTCGCCATCATGAGCAGTCTCCTGAGCGAACTGGAAGAAGGCTCCAAGGTGCTTGAGATCGGCTCGGGCTCCGGCTATCAGACAGCCGTCCTCGTCCACATGGGCCTAGAGGTTCACGCAGTTGAGATACTGTCGGATCTCGCCGAAGCCTCGATGGCGAGGCTCGAGGAGCTCGAACTCGCTCCCGCTTCCCTGAGGGTTGCCAACGGGCAGGAGGGGCTGCCCGAGCACGCGCCGTATGATGCGATAATCGCGGCAGCCTGTGCCAAGAGGATGCCCGTGGCGTGGTCCCAGCAGATAGCCTCACGCGGCATCATAGTTGCTCCTATGGGTCGGTGGAGGGGCCAGCGTCTGGTGAAGTGGGACGAGAAAGACGGCTCACTGCATCGAAGCGACGTCTGCCACTTCC
>JAKUUO010000058.1 GCA_022448665.1 Candidatus Thalassarchaeum betae
ATCCGAGTCATTGTGTTCCTCAGCAGAACCGAATGAAACACTGTTCGTCGCATAGGGTTGCACTCATTCACCCTGTGAGTCACGGGCGAGTCACTGGGGTTGCAATGGGGGTCGGACTCACGAGGATGCAACAACCCGGAGTGATATTAATTCCCATGCCACTCGACCATCATGCGGGTAACGACTCTCTGCACAGTCGTCATCCTGTTGGCTGCTTCCTTGTCCGGGTGCACTGGTACCGAAACCGGGGACGACACGCCTGCCGACACGCAAGAAATCGAACCCATCGAGATCTATCCAGGGGAGGACATCCAGTACATCGTCGACATCAGCCCTGCGAACTCGACTTTCCTGCTCAAGGCCGGCATCCATCGAATGCAGGAGCTCTATCCGAGGGCCGGTGACACCTTCGAGGGCGAGAACGGGACCATTCTCAGCGGAGCGCTGGTGCTCACGGAGTTCTCTCGCTCCGACGACCTCTGGTATTCGGCGAACCAAACACAGGAAGGACCGCGCCATGGCGACCAGTTGGACCCTGAGAAAGGCTGGGTCTGCCCCGACGAGTATCCGCGCTGCGACCGCCCTGAGGACCTCTACTTCAACGACGAGCCGCTGCTGCACGTGGGAAGCATCGAAGAAGTCGCATCCGGCAGCTGGTTCTTCGATTACGACAACGACACCATCTGGTTCGCCGACGACCCGCAGGGCCACTCAATCGAGACCAGTGTGACCTACTTCGCCTTTGTCGATTCCGCCAATGACGTGACCATCAGGAACCTCGTCATCGAGAAGTTCGCCTCTTGGGTCCAACTGGCAGCGGTCGGCTCGTCAGGCAACGTCTCGGGCTGGCTGGTGGAGGGCAACGAGATCAGGCTCAACCACGGCGTCGGCATCATCGTCGGCAGTGATTCGATCGTCAGGCGAAATCACATCCACCACAATGGGCAGATAGGCGTGGCGACGGGCGCACCGGAGGGTTACAGGGTGACCAACGTGCTGTTCGAAGCCAACGAGATCTCCTACAACAACTACGCCCACGTCTCCTGCGGATTCGAGTGCGGAGGCGCCAAGTTCACCGTCACCGATGGACTCGTGGTGCGCGGCAACTACGTGCACCATAATATGGGACCCGGATTGTGGACCGACATCGACAACACCGGTGTGATCTACGAGGATAATTGGATCTGGTGGAACGAGCGCGAGGGGATAGTCCACGAGATTAGCCATGACGTCATCATCAGGAACAACGATCTGCGCTACAACGGGGTGGGCCACGACATCTGGATGTGGGGCTCGCAGATCCTGATCCATGTCAGCGATGGTGCGCAGGTCTACGGCAACACGCTGTACGTGCACGAGGACACGGGCCACGGCATTGGCATCATGAACTACAACAGAGAAGAATACCCTGACTTCGGGGATTTCTATGGCAGGAACAACTCCATCCATCACAATGACATCACCTACCTCGGGCTGTATGGGGCTTCTGGGATCGTCGATGACGGCGAGGTGGGGTCCGACTACTATCAGGATAGTGACGGCGACGGGTTCGCGGATTGGGGCTGCCTCGCAGAGTCAGCGAACAACCTCTTCGACTACAACGCCTACCACCATGACGGCATTACCGAGAAGTTCGAGTTCTGCGGCGCATCCTATCTGACCTGGGAGGAGTTTCAGGCTGAAGGACAAGAGGCCCACGGTACGATGGATTCCCTAGTCGTTGTGCCAGATGACACGCCTCCCGACGTCCTCTCCTAGGCCCATTGAGTCAAGGCGAGTCACAGGGTAGCGTATGACTCAACCCACTGAGCCGCCATTGAATCGCGAGCGTTTCATGGTGGGACTCCGTGAGTTGCAGGAACGATACCCAATCATCGGCGATGTCAGGGGGCGATGGCTGTTTCTCGGATTCGAGTTGGTACGCGACCGCGAAACGCAGGAGCCAGCCACCGAGGAAGCAGCTAGACTTGTCGATGAGATGTGTGCCAGAAACGTGCTACTGAGCACTGATGGACCCCCTCATAACGTCATCAAAATAAAACCACCTATGGTACTCTCCAAGGGAGATGTTGACACGACCCTGAGTTTGCTAAACGAATCCCTCAGTCAGTCTCTTTGAAATAGGAAGGGCAGGGCGGCCCGCCCATGGATTTCACCGCCTTCACGCTAGTCTTCATCCCACTACTAGTTGTGGTCAACCCTCCCGCTTCGCTCGCGCTCTTTCTGACTCTAGGAGAGGATCTCGATAGGAGTGAATTGAGGACAATCGCTCGGCGTGCTTGCACTTTTGCTACTGTCGTGCTGATGGTTTTACTAGTAGCCGGAGAAGACCTCCTTCATCACTTGGGAATAGAACTCTACAGCCTCCGTGTCGCTGGAGGTCTGATGCTCGGCATAGCAGGAATCAACATGCTCAAAGAAGGGCAGAAACTCTCCAAGAAACAATTCTCACTTGCTTCCGGTGACAAGATCTCAACTGATGAATTGATTGATTTTGGACTAGTTCCCATAGGAATGCCAATGCTCGCTGGCCCTGGCTCGATTAGTCTGATTATTCTCCTAGGAACTACCAACAGTGCACCAATGGTAGCATCAGCAATCCTTCTGGTGATGTTGATATCAATGCTGATATTCTATGCAGTCTCCAGTATGCAGCACGCCATAGGGGAGAATAGCACCAGGGTAATCACGCGTGTGATGGGGCTGCTCACGGTCACCATCGCAGTGCAGTACTTCTGCGATGGTCT
>JAKUUO010000059.1 GCA_022448665.1 Candidatus Thalassarchaeum betae
AGCGCCAGTTGTGCCAGCATCTTGTCCTTCATCGTCTTGAGAGTCTTGTAGGAGGAGTTCACCGGCCCGGCATCGAGTTTCCCCGAGTCATGGGTCCAGCCATAGCCGCGAACCTCGCCGATCGAGCCGATTCGGTCACCTGCTAGGTCTACTAACTTCTCAATCTCATTGGGATGAGGTCTGGATATGGTTGCCTCGTAGAAGGCGCGTGTGTAGGTCCAGGAGCAGTCGACGTTGAGGGCCTCTTTGTCAATCTCCCTTGGATTGATGCGGGTGCTGAGGACCAGTGGCGCGTCCATCAGGCCACCGCGGCCTGCGGGCAGTATCGACATGGAGAAGTTGAGCAGACCGTCGAGCAGCATCATCAGACTGTCCTCATCCCCATCGCAGTTGCGTCGCTTGGCGGCGTGGAACAGAGGGTGCGCGTACCCGGCGGAGGCGGTGGTCCATCCGATGATGCGGCAGAGAACCCCCCCGGACGTGTGAGGAGCCAGACCGATAGCGAGGTGGCCTATCAGGTCCCTCTCATCGCCGGCCTCGTAGAACGCATCCATCCCATAGAAGCGAACCAGAAGGTCATCAACGAAGCCGCAGATGGCGAGAAGTGGCCCTTTCGCAGAGATCGATGGGACGAAGTCCTGGGGTAGCAGTTCCAGTAGTTGCTCGTCTGATGACAGCTCATCTCCGAAGATGTCATGCTTGTACCCCAGATCGAAGAGCACATTCCAGGGAGTCCCTATCTCGCTTGGTCTGAAGTGAGTAAGGGGAACATCGCTCATGTCGTAGCGCGAGGTCCCGTCTCGGAACACCGATACACCGTGCTTGGCGCGCAGAATCCCCTTCTCTATCGGCTCGGGCGTCTGTGCTACAGAGATCAGGCCCTTGACAGCCTTGATTCTGACAGGAATCCTGTCGAGCCCGAGCGAGCGCCTCTTGACCTCGACGATTTCCTCGAGTGGGACACTCGTATATTGGCCCAGTCTCCGAGTATACCGGTTTGCGCCTCTGATTTTCTTCCTTCGAGTCGCGCCACCACACTCGACCGCCTCGCTTGGAACAAGTCGGTTGTGGCACCTGAGGTGCGGTGATTCCTGCCCGCACTTGTCGCAGACCCTCAGCCCCATCTGAACTCGAATCACACCCTTGCCCGCAGCCAGTCCCAGCAGGCGCTGCGGCCCGCCATTCTCCGCGATGGGATACAGAGCGTGCACCATCGGCTTCATCTCGCGTGTGCCTGCCTTCTCGGGTCTGCCCATCCGGGATCCTACTCGGCAAGGCGCCGAGTCCTCCCATCGTAGGCCGGAGAGCCGCCTTGTCAGCCACAGCGAACGCTCGACACCGTGCTCATCCAGAAGAGAGTACGCAGCCCGTAGGGCTGAGAGGTCATCCGGACCGGGGTCCTCTATCTTCTCAGCTGCCGCCATTCCCACCTCATCGGTCTCTTGGATGCCGAGCCCCTCCTGCCTAGCGGCAGTCTCTGCCCTCATCCTGACCACAGCACGACGACCCCCCAATTCCTCTCGGCGACCGACGTCCTGTGCGATCACCTCGGTGGCCTCACGAATCCTGCTGACCCTGTCATCGATGTGAGGGCCGGCTTCGTTGGCGACTCTGAAGGCGTTGCCGTGGCGTTCCAGCCCGAGACCCTCCACCAGCCCCTCCCAGTGAGTTGGGATGACGACATCTTCACCATCGTGATGATGCTCGACGCCCAGAGTCATCAGGGCTGACTTCAATATGCCATGGCTGTGAACCTCGGTCCAACGTGGCCATGTCCCCGTCGAAGGAGCAGGCAGCCCGATATCGTCGATGTGTTCTTTGGGGGACCATTCTCGGGCGGCTCCGTGTAGACGAACCTCTCCATCCTCCACAGTGGAGGCGACCAGCGCCTTGATTACAGTGGGTGCGAAAGACATCGGCATGTCGGACCACCATAGGTTCCACGGAGGCGGGACGGCGGTCCCGAACTCCTGAGCAATTGCACGTGACTGCTCCCATCCAAGTTCCATGTCGCGCAGGAACAGGTACCAGTCACGCCGCCGCCAGTTCCGCTCAAGCGAACTCTCTCCACCCCTCTCTATGGCGCCGTTGAACGGTATTCCAGGAGGCAGACTCTCCCGGCTGACATCTAGGAGCTCGGCGAATCTGTCCGTCTTCTTAGGTTGGTCCAGCGCGTCGGCCAGATCGGCCGCCCACCAGTCGCGGTTGTAGGCTGATGGGACGAGATCCTTGTTGTTCTCGAGGAACTCGCCGAAGCCGGAGAGAATCTCGCCCGCGTCCCAGATACTGAGCACTCTGTCCGCGCAGTCTCGCCATTCTTCGATGGTGGCCACTCTGCGGAAGGTTCCATCGTCAAGCAGCACAGTTGGTCCGTCTATGTCGATGCACGGGGTAACTGCGCAGGCCTTGCCCGGCCTCTCGACTTTCATCTGGGTGCCAACCGACAGGAATCCCCCCAGAGCCTCCATCGAGACTGGGTTCACGCCTGCCGCGGCCAGCCCCGAGGCGCGGCTTCTGCCGTATCGCAGTCTGAACCCGCCCGGCTCGCCTGGCTCTCCGAAGACAGGTCTGCCCGCGATTATGTCATCCATGAAGCTACTGACGTTTTGTATCTCCCTTCTCTTTACCCCATCCTCA
>JAKUUO010000006.1:0-39037 GCA_022448665.1 Candidatus Thalassarchaeum betae
TCGTCTTCGGTGGCATCGGCATTGTAGTTGGTAGCATCCGTGTAGGTGCATCCCAATACAGCGTCAGGTCCGTCATCGTCATCCCCGCCGAGACACCCGGCAAGGGCTGACGCAATCATTAGCGTGCAAAGAAGTGTTGCTGTAAGCTTAGACTTCATGCGCCGCGCGTGTATGTATAGACTATTTAGTATCAATGCAGATTGCCCTTCGAAGTGCGGTTTGGGGCCAAACAAACCCCTTATTTGCTTGGTTTCGGTTATTGCAGGACTGCGAACTTGGACCCGACATCGTCTGAGGGAGAGATGGTGGACGAGCCGAGATTTGAACTCGGGGCCTCTTCCATGCCAAGGAAGCGCGCTTCCAAGCTGCGCCACACGCCCAATATACAGGCCACCGACGACGGCCATTTAAGGAGAATGGGACACGCTGGACCGTGACCACAGCGGGAGATGCAGACGATGGGGCGGCAGCCCCTGAGATACCTGACGGTCTGCTCGAGGAGCTCAAGGCGGTGCTGAGCAAGGATGATGCCCCGTTCCTGCGTCACCTCGGCAAACACCTGAGCCTCGAGTGGCTACCCTCAGACGAGAGTCGCCTAGGGGTGACCCGCTTCGAGTACGACCACAACGAGCTGTTCAGGCGGCGCCGGCTGAGGGTCGCACCGGGTGCAGTCACCATCGGGCTCAATCCGATACTCGCCGAGGACGGGATGCTGTTCCGCCACACCCTCGTCCACGAGCTCCTGCACGCGGCGGGGATGATCGAGCACGGCGGCAATCACGCCGAGCTCGTCAAGCAAATAGCACCGGCGCCGAACTTGGCCGAGTCACCGGTGCTCAGGAAGATGCGTCAGGAGGTGCTCGACAGCCTGCCGGAGAGGCAGTGGATCTGCGGCAACTGCGGTCACACCTGGGACAGGGTAAGGGTCAGCGCGCCGAGCAGGTGCCCCAAGTGCGCCAGACCGTTCAGCCCACAGTAGGGCGCAACTACCTTGAGTCGCACCCGCGTGTGAGCCTCGTGGAGATACCGGCCACGAGTGATGAGTTGTTCGCCCTGATTCAGGACTTCGCCAGAGAGACCTATCCAACGCTGATGGCGATCATCGCCGTCGCCGTCTACTCCGGATTCGTCTTCGTGTTCTATCGAGCGCTGGCCAAGAAGGACCTGCTCAAACTCGATCTCAGCAAGTACTCTAACGACTTCAGCGGCAATGTGAAGAAGTACCTCAGGAGCGTACTCTTCGTCGTCCAGTACATCGTGATAATACCGGTCCTCATCGCCTTCTGGACGCTCGTACTAGCAGTCATCCTGACCTTGCTCTCAGACAGTTCCGACCACGCGAGGAACGCCCTCATCGCAACTTCGGTTGTCGGTGCGGTGCGCATACTGGCGTATTGGACCGAGGACCTCTCCAGAGACGTCGCCAAGATGCTGCCGTTCGCCGTCCTCGGTGTCTTCCTAGTCGGCTCGACCTCGGTCCAGTGGAGCGAGTTCGATGACCTGATGAGCAACCTGCCCGAACTGGCCAAGTCGTTCTTCAGCAGCCTCATCCTGCTGGCCATCCTCGAGACCCTGCTGAGGATCACCAGCACCATCAGCAGGATACGCCGTAAGCGCAGGGAGCGCAGGAAGCTGCAAGCCGACATCGCGGAGACGGTGGGCAGGAGCGTAGCGGACGTGCGTGCGGACATCAAGGACGATGGCTCATTGAACTACAGCGCCGGGGCGGACGCCGAGGAGATGCAGGAGCTGGTCGAGGAAGCGGTCGGAGAGCTGCTCGATGACGTCCCGGATGACGAGCAGGGTTCTTGAGCGAGAGTCCTACGGTGACATCAGGGCGATTGGTGTAGTCTGGATATCATGCTGGCCTTCTAAGCCGGTGACACGGGTTCGAATCCTGTATCGCCTACCATTCCTCGCGGACCCCCGCGAATCGCTCAAATAGGGAGAGTAGGTCGGCGACGCGCATGAAGAGAGGTTCCCGTGCGTGGAAGAAGCACGGGAAGCAGCGCTGGAAGTGGCGCAAGAAGAAATTACGACGCCGAAAGGCCTCTCGCAAGCGCGCCAAGCAGTGACGATTCGTATCAGGCCGGCAGAGGATTGAAGGTTGGTGCATTATTTGCACTCCTTATGCGTCGGCTACGCGCGTACGGCGAGAGGGACAGGCACATCGAGACCGGGGCGCTCGTCCTAGTGACCTTTCTCGGTCTTCTCTACTACGTCCTGACAAGCGATGCTTTGAGCGCCTCGCACACCTCTCAACAAATCGCCTCCTCAGTCTACGTCCCTGAAATTCTGGTGGCGCTGTTCAGGAGCGCTGCTGCGCTGCTTTCTTTCTACACCCTAGCAGCAATCTGCCTCGACGAGGAGGGCGGCACCTCACTGCCTGTATTCTACGAGAGCAGGGAGAGGGGGGAGGTGAATATGCTGGGAGTGCATAGGCTCGTGCCGTTCACGGTGTGGAGCTTCATCGCCTTCGGCGTATACTTCGCACTCGCAGCCCTGTCCTCGTGGGTCCACGTTCTGGGAGGCGAAGTAACCGGTTTGCTGCTCGCCGCCATCCCAGTCATGTTCGCCGTTGCCTGCGGCACGGCCCTTCTGGTCAGTGTGGTCGTCACCCACTACCTGATACCGAGCAATTTTTCGAAGGGCTTCGACGTGAGCCATTACTTTGCGTGGGAAGAGTTGGTGATGCACAACTACAACGTCATCATACTCGGAGTGGAGCTGGTTCTGATGGGGATGGACATCAGCCTGGGCATGGTGGCGTTCCCGGTGCTCTTCGGCATAGCCTACGTCGGCTTCGCAAACGCATACGCCGTATTCGGAGGTGGGATCTACCTGTACGACTTCCTGGACCCGCGTCTGAGTGGAGGGCCCCTCATCCACGTGATGCTGCTTCTTGCCATAGCCGGATTGTTCTGCATTGTCGTCGCGGTGGATGCGCTGGCCGACTGGAACGTCCTAGCGGGGGCGGTTGCCGTCGGCATCGCCGTCTACTCGATCGTCAGGTTCAGGCGCCCATCAGAGCATTGAGACGAGGTCGTCGAGCGCGGCCCCGGGGTCGTCTGCCTTGGTCACGCCGCTAGCTAGCAGTACCCCAATGGTTCCGAGTTCCATCGCCGTAGCAACATCCTCGCCGCTCTTCACACCGGCCCCGCAGAGTATCCCGACCTCGTCGGTCACCTCTCGGACTGCAGCGACTGTGCCGCTGACGATGCCCGGGTCGGCCGATGTCACCGAGACGTCACCACCGATGAGCTCGGGCGGCTCGACTGCCACATAGGTAGGGCCGAGGGCTGCGAGAGCCTGCGCCTCGTCGATGTCAGCCGCGCACGCGCACACGCAGAAGTCCTCCGGCACCTGGTCGAGGAGCATGGCGACGTGCTCGATGCTGACCTTGTGCTCGGCGTGGTTGATGAGAGTGCCAGTCGCACCCCGCTCGACTGCGGTGTCCGGGTGGAGCCATCCGGTGTTCGAGCCGGATTGGATCGGGTCGAGGTGCTGGGTCCAGACCTCGAGACCGGGGGCTGCTGCGACTACCGCGGAGAGGTCGATGGCCGAGACCGCAGCGACGAGGCGTGCGTCGGTCTCGATGCCGGACATGGCGCGTGCCAGTTCCTCTGCAGACGCGCCATGGGCGGTCTGGTAGGTCTTGAAATTGACAACGACCAAGCAGTCGCTCACGCTCGGGGCGAGAGGACGGCCTGCTTTGACGCTGACGGACTCACTCGGCATGAGCGTGGTGTCCTACGATGGTATCGGAGAACTCTGCTCCTGCGGCCACGCCTGCACCCTCGCCCACAAGGCATCGAGTTAGAGAGGCTCCAGCTCCGATGTTGGCGCCCGCTAGAACCACACAGTCGGTCAAGGAGGCGCCGGCTCCGACATTCGAACCGGCTCCGATGGAGCTGCCTGAGAGAAATCCGTCGCAGTGCGAGCCGTCGCCGAGCCATGAGTCGCCGTTTACCTGCCCGCTGCTGTAGCGGCCATTGGCGATGCAGACCTGCGCTGCCTCGATGAATGACGCGGAGGTTCCGGCGTCGACGAAGTACCCTGTGAACACCAGACCGGACATCTCGCCAGCCTCGGCAATCCCCGGGAAGACTTCGCGCTCGATGCTGTGAGGCTCGCTGGCTAGGCCTGCAAGCGCGTCGCGCTCGATCAAGTAGCATCCTGCATTGATCAGGTTGGAGAACTCGGTCCCGCGCTCGGGCTTCTCCTGGAAGCGGCGGATGAAGCCCGCATCATCGAGTTCGCAGACACCGAAGCGGCTCGGGTCCTCAACCTCCCATAGCGACAGGGTCGCAGTAGCGCCGGTCGTCCTGTGATGAGCAGCCAGTGCAGCGACATCGACGCTGGAGACCAGATCGCCGTTGAGCACCAGAACCGGTCCCTCACCAGTCAGATGAGGGCGCGCAAGAGCGATTGCTCCGCCCGTCCCTAGAGCTTCCTCCTCAACAGATAGAACCACCTCGTAAGGCAGGCTTGCATCTGCGAAGAAAGACTCCATCTCCCCTATTCCGTAGCCGGCTGCGACCACGACCCTGTCGACCATATCGGCAGGAACCACCTCGACTACCCTCTCGAGTAGGGTCTTGTCGAGCAGCGGCAGCAGCGGCTTGGCACGACCGTCGGTCCAAGGACGCAGCCGTGTACCGAAGCCACCGGCCAGAACTATGACGTCCATGGTGCGTCGGGCGTGCGGCCCCGTTTGAGCGCTTCGCGTCCGCGCCACGCGCGATGCGCATGCGCATCGTTGAAAGACGGGGCGTGAGTCGCGGGCCGGGTACGATGAACATCCACGAGTACCAAGGCAAGGCCCTGTTCAGGGAAGCAGGGGTCGCAGTCCAGGACGGAGTGCACTGCACGAGTGTCGAGCAGGCTCTGGCAGCCTACGACTCGCTGGGCTCGGAAGTGGTCGCCGTCAAGAGTCAGATTCACGCCGGTGGGCGCGGCAAGGGCAAACTGTACAGCCCCGACTCCGGTGACCTAGTCATGGAGGGCGGGGTGAAGATCGCTTCCTCCCGTGAGGATGTGGAGGAATACTCCTCGAACATCCTCGGACACACACTGGTGACCAAGCAGACCGGCCCCTCGGGCAAACTCGTCAACAACCTCTACATCGAGGCTGGCTGCGCTATCGCGCACGAGTACTACCTAGCGCTTCTGATCGACCGCGAGGAGAACTCGGTCCTCATCATGGCCTCGACGGAGGGCGGCATGGACATCGAGGAGGTCGCTGAGAACACCCCCGAGGCCATCCACAAGACCTGGGTGGACCCTGTCGAAGGCCTGCATGACTCTCAGAAGAGCGCGCTGGCTGACTCGCTGGGCCTCTCTGGCTCGGCGCACGCCTCCTTCGTAGAGATGGTCGGTCAACTGGTGTCGATGTTCGTAGACAGGGACTGCTCTATGATCGAGATCAACCCGCTGGTCAAGACCGAGGGCGACACGATGGTCGCACTCGACTCCAAGATGAGTTTCGATGACAACGCCTCCTTCAGACACCCGTGGAGAGCCGGGTTGCGTGACCTCTCCGAGGAGTCCGATATCGAGGTACGCGCTCGCGCGCACGGACTCTCGTACGTGGACTTGGAGGGAGACATCGGCTGTCTGGTCAACGGCGCCGGTCTCGCCATGGCCACGATGGATGTCATCAAGCTCTACGGTGGCGAGCCGGCGAACTTCCTCGACATCGGCGGCGGGGCTGACCGCGAGTCGATCACCACAGCCTTCGGAATAATCCTCGAAGACCCTTCCCTGGAGGGCATCCTCGTCAATGTCTTCGGCGGCATCATCCGATGCGACATGGTCGCTCGCTGCATCATCGAGGCATCCGAGGAGAAGGGGCTCAACGTACCTCTCGTCGTCCGCTTCTCGGGCACCAACCACAAGGAGGGCAAGGAGATTCTCGACGCCTGCGATCTAGGGACCATCACCACCAGTACTCTCGCGGAGGCGGGAGAGGCCATCGTCAAGGTCATCGGAGGCGATTCCTCATGAGCATCTGGATCCACGAGGGCAGCAAGATACTGGTGCAGGGAATCACCGGTAGCCAAGGGATGTTTCACGCGACCAGAATGGTCGAGTACGGCACCGATATCATCGGGGGGGTCACACCGGGCAAGGGTGGCCAGAGCGTCGACCTGCCGGGCCGCTCAGTCCCCGTCTACGACACCATGACCGAGGCAGTCTCCGATACAGGTGCAGAAGCCAGCATCATCTACGTGCCAGCGAGGTTCGCCGCCTCGGCGATAATGGAGGCCGCAGACGCCTTCCACGAGCTAAACGGCGACGGTCTGATCATCTGTATCAGCGAGGGAATTCCTACTCTGGACATGGTGCGAGTGGTCGCTCATATAGGCCAGAGGCCGGGTGTGCGGCTCATCGGGCCAAACTGTCCCGGAATCATTAGTCCCGGAGAGAGCGGTGGCTGCAAGGTCGGAATCATGCCGGGCTACATCCACACCAAGGGTCGCGTCGGAATCATCTCGAGGTCGGGCACGCTCACCTACGAGGCGGTGGCCCAGACGATGGGCGTGGGCGAAGGTCAGTCCACCTGCATCGGAATCGGAGGCGACCCGATTACCGGAACTGGTTTCATCGACTGCCTCGCCGCCTTCGAAGAGGACCCTGAAACCGAGGCCGTGGTGATGATCGGTGAGATCGGCGGCACGGCCGAGGAGGATGCGGCCGAATGGGTGGCTGAGAACTTCTCCAAGCCACTCGTAGGCTTCGTTGCCGGAGCAACCGCACCACCGGGCAAGAGGATGGGTCACGCCGGCGCCATCATCTCAGGCGGGAAGGGCACGGCTGAGGAGAAGTTCGCTGCCTTCGAGGCCGCCGGAATCCACATAGCCAGAGATCCGTCCAAAATCGGGGACGTCCTGCTTGACGTGCTGATTGAAGCGGGACTGCGAGAGTCTTAGGAGAGGGGCGGGCTGAGCTTGACCGAGGGAGTGTGGTCATGTCCGAACTGCTAGACCCTGAACTGGACTCGATTCTGGAAGGGACCTCGCGCTCGTTCTACCTCACCCTCAAGAATCTCCCCTCGGGCATCCGCTCGCAGGTCGGACTGCTCTACCTGCTGGCACGCACGTCCGATACCATAGCCGACTCAGAGAGGGGGGCTCCTGCTCAAAGACTGCAGGCGCTCGAGCGTTACAACGAGTACGCCCAAGGAAACTCAAGCACGCTTCCAGACCTCTCCGATCTCGCGCAGCTACAGAGGATTGCCTCCGAGAGAAAGCTGCTGGAGAGGGTGGGTGACACTGTCGCTTGCGTCGGCCGATTCCCTGACTCTGATCAGCAGCACATCCGCCACTGCCTCGACATCATTGTAGGAGGCCAGAGCCTCGATCTGGAGCGCTTCGCAAACGCCGGAGAGGGGCAGATAGTCGCGCTAGCAGATGACGTGGAACTGGACGACTACGCCTACAGAGTCGCGGGAAGCGTAGGGGAGTTCTGGACTCGGATGACGCTCGATCACCTGTTCGAGGCTGATGCGGAGACCGAAGTAGCGATGTTCGAGAAAGGAGTTCGTTTCGGCAAGGCGCTGCAGCTGATCAACATACTTCGCGATATCCCCGCGGATCTACGGATGGGACGTTGCTACATCCCGAGCAATTCCCTGTCCGATATCGGGATGGAGCCAATGGACTTGCTCGACGCGGGAAACATGGGTCACTTCAAGCCGCTTTTCGACTCCTGCATCGATGTGGCTGAGTCCCATCTAGATGCAGCGGTCGAGTACATCGGAATGCTCCCTCACAGCCAGTTCCGCCTGCGTGGGGCCTGCATGCTGCCCGTGTTAATCGGGCAGCGCACTCTGGCCCTCCTCAGAGATGGGAATGTGCTAGAACCGAGCAATAGAATCAAGGTGACCCGGGATGAGATAAATGACCTCCTGAAGACGGTCGCGTTCGCAGTGCCATTCGCCAAGAAAAGCAGGAAACTCCTGAGTGAGTACCGCGATGCCTGAGGGCCGCAAGAAAGGTATTACTGCGGTCCTGAGGACCGCATGACGCGCGGCCCGCGCGCACGAGGGAGAGGTTCAAAGGCAGGTTGCGGTCGCTCGATTCGGGAATAGCATGGCTCAGCGTCAGGATTCAGATTTGGCCACCGACGCCAAATTAGGCCTTGAGCAGAGCATATCCCTGTACGATGCAGACGAGGAGCCACGAGGTATCGAGAGGGTCCGCTCTGCGGTCAATCTGACCAAGGAAGCGGCTCGCGTAATCAGCATCACGGCGCTCGAGGCGGTTCGCGAAGGAGCGCTCTTCATGGGCGTTATCGGCAGCAGAGGCGAGTTGGTCAACCCATTCAGCCACATCGATGCCGCGATCTGGTCCGAACCGGATGTCCCCGAACGCATGACTGAGACCGCATACGACTACTGTGAGGAGCTCACCAGAAGGGAGGCCGGCAACTTCTACCACTCGTTCAAGTATCTGCCTGACCTGGAGCGCCGTGCCATCATGGCGTACTACGCATTCTGCCGGCGCGCCGATGACATCGCCGATGGAGATTACGTCGACATCTTCCCCGGCGGTTCCTCCGACGAGCCGGAAGCCATCAACTACAGGGCCAAGATCGAGCTTCTCAGCACTGGCAGACCAGTCGTCGACCGCTCTGCCTACAACGACAAGATGTCGCAGTTGTTCTACTACAGGAAGAAGCTCTCCACTGCCTATGGGGACGTTACCTCGACCGATCCTATCTTCATGGCGATGAAAGACACGGTCGAGACCTTCGGAATCCCGCGCCAGATGCTCGATGACATGGTCAGCGGCATGGAGGATGATTTCCACCGCAACCGCTACCAGACCTTCGAGGACCTCTACTCCTACTGCTACAGGGTGGCTTCCACCGTCGGACTCGTCTGTATCGAGATTTACGGCTACGACGACCCTAGGGCGCGCGAGTACGCCGAAGCCTGGGGCGTCTTCATGCAACTCACCAACATCCTGCGCGACGTCGCCGAGGACGCCGAGCGCGACAGGGTCTACCTGCCTCTGGATGACCTCGTACGTTTCGGCATCACCGAAGACGACATCAAGAGCGGTAAAGAGCTGCTCAAGCATCCCGGTTGGAAGCCGTTCGTCGACGAGTACATCGAGAGGTGCGACAGGTACCGCGAGAAGGCGTTCAAGCTGTTCCCGCTTCTCGACAGGTCGTCACGCTACTCGCCTGCCGCTATGGCGACCTTCTACCAGTCGATTCTCAAGAAGATCCAGAAGAGTGGCGGAGACGTCTTCACTGAGAGGATCCAACTTAGCAAGGCCGAGAAGATGGTCTTCGCTGCGTACGTGTACGTGCGCTACCGCTTCCTCGCACTTTGAGCAGAAGCGGCTGCCTATGGCAAGCCAGACAGAAGAAATATTGAGCGAATCGCAACGGGGGAAGCAGCATGAGGGTGGCAGTACTTCTGGAGGACCGTTGCCAGCCCAAGAAGTGCAACGCCGAGTGCTGGGCCTTCTGCCCTCCTGTGCGCAACGGCATCGAGTGCATAGTCCTCGATGACTCGAGCGGCAAGCCGCTGGTCTCCGAGGCGCTGTGTATCGGTTGCGGAATCTGCGTCAACAAGTGCCCGTTCGATGCCCTCATCATCACCAATCTGCCTGAGGAGTTGGAAGGCGAGATGACTCATCGCTACGGCGAGAACGGCTTCCGTCTGTTCCGCCTGCCCGCACCGCGCGAGGAGCAGGTTGTCGGCATCCTCGGACCCAATGGAATGGGGAAATCCACTGCGGTGAATCTCCTAGCCGGGGCCATTCAGCCGAATCTAGGTGACTGGACGGTAGACTCGCGCGACTGGGGCGACATTCTCGAGACGTTTCCGCGCGGCGAGCTGCGCGACTATCTGGGGATGGTCGCAAACGAAGGCGTCACAGTCGCCGTCAAGCCGCAGAACATCGACAAGTTGCCTAAGATCTTCGATGGCGAGGTCCGCGAGTTGCTCGAGCGTGTCGATGACCGCGGAGAACTGTCCGAGTACGCGGGGATGCTCGCAATCGAGCATGTCCTCGAGCGCAAACTGGGTGCGCTTTCAGGGGGGGAATTGCAGCGCGTCGCCCTCTGCGCTACACTACTCAAGGAAGCTGAGGTCTATTTCTTCGACGAGCCCTCGTCTTACCTCGACATCCATGAGAGGATGCGCATGGTGCGCATCATACAGGATCTCGCCGGGCGCGGCAAGCGTGTCATAGTCGTGGAGCACGACCTAGCGATACTCGATGTGCTGTGCGACCTTCTGCACGTGGTCTACGGCGAAAGGGCGGCCTACGGCATATTCACCCCCCCACGTTCGACTCGCAAAGCAATCAACGCATACCTCGACGGCTTCCTGCCCGAAGAGAACATCAGAATCCGCGAGAAGCCCATCCAGTTCCTGCGCGGGCGTACCCGCGGGGAGGAGGCAGGGATGCCTGTACTGAAGTGGGGCGACATCGAGAAGACGCTGGGCGACTTCCACCTCAAGACCGGTCAGGGTGAAGTCAAGTCCGCCGAAGTCGTAGGGGTGGTAGGCCCCAATGCCACTGGCAAGACCACTATGGTCAGAATCATCGCGGGAGAGATGGATCCAGACGAGGGTTGGTGCACGATGGATGTCAAGGTCTCCTACAAGCCTCAGCACGTCAGCACCGAATTCGAGGGGACTGTACAGGACTGGCTCGACACCGAACTGGGCAACAGGTGGCGCGCGGGTGAGTTCCATACCCAAGTCGTACGCACGCTGCAAGTCGACAAGATGCTCGAGTTGCAGGCCAAGAAGCTTTCAGGTGGCGAGTTGCAGGCCGTCTGCATCGCCATCTGCCTCGGCAAGGAGGCCGACCTCTACCTGCTCGACGAGCCGAGCGCCCATCTGGACGCCAACGCGAGGATGGAGGCGGCCAAGGCCATCCGCAGGACGATGGAGGGCAACGAGAAGGCGGCGATGGTCATCGACCACGACATCTACTTCATCGACATCGTCAGTGATTCTCTGTTGGTCTTCGACGGCGAGGGCGGCAGCAACGGCAACGCCGTCGGCCCTCTGAGCCTCCGCAAGGGGATGAACCGCTTCCTTTCGGACGTTGATGTGACTTTTCGACGCGATCATGACTCGCACAGGCCCAGAATAAACAAGTCAGGCAGCGTGAAGGACCGCGAGCAGAAGGCGAGCGGGGAATACTTCTACGCGCAGTGATGCAAACCATTGGATTATTGAATGAGTCCTCGGACGCCGGAGTGTGCCCGATGAAGTCGAGGACGATGCCCCAGAGGCCGTCGATGAGGATACCGAGGCGGACCCGGTAGAGGTGCTCGAGTCAAGGGTCGCAGAACTCGAGGAAGAGCTTCAGTACTCCGCCGCCGAGATGGTGAACACTCGCCAGCGTGCCGCTCGGGAGCGCTCGGAGGCGCTGCGCTACGGTGGGATGGCCATCGCTCTCAGGATGCTTCCTCTGTTAGATAGTCTCCAGAAGGCACTGGATGCTTCGGACGATGACGATTCCGATGGACTGCGAGAGGGGGTCAGACTGACCTTCAAGGGCGCCAAGGCCGCCTTGGAGGCCGAGGGAGTCACCCAGATAGAGGTGGATTCGACATTTGACCCGACGAACATGGAGGCCATCGCCACGGTTCCCGCTCCCGAGGGATCCGAGCCAGGGAGCGTCATCGAAGTCGTCGAGGTCGGTTACATGTACTATGACCGCGTCCTTCGCGCCGCTAGAGTGATAGTGGCCGAGGGCGAGTGATGTCGGAGGAGCGTATCATCGACCCGGATATCGCGAAGGCGCAGACACTGCCCTCGCGGCACTACACCGACGAGAGGGTTTTCTCGGACATTATCTCAGGATTCTCCGGGTGCTGGCACTTCGCGGCACACGAGAGCCAACTGGCTGAGCACAATGTCCTGCCGCTGGACCACATGGAGCACATGATCGGCGAGCCGATGCTGCTGACCCGTGATGAAATCGTCCGCTGCGTATCCAACGTCTGCACCCATCGCGGGATGCTGGTCGCCACTGAACCGTGTAGCGCCTCCACGCTGCGCTGCGGATACCACGGCCGAACATTCGGACTCGACGGATGCTTCCGAAACATGCCAGAGTTCGAGGGGGTGGAGGGCTTTCCCAGCGCCTCCGACGACCTAGCCGGGTTCCCTCTAAGACGCTGGAAGGGACTATTGTTCGCAGGCACCGAGCCGCGCCGCTTCGAGAACTGCATGGACGAACTCGGGTCGCGGCTCGGCTGGATGCCGATTGAGTCGTTCGAGCACGACCCGTCGCGCCACCGCTCGTACGACATCGACGCCAACTGGGCGCTATATGTCGACAACTACCTCGAGGGTTTTCACATCCCGTACGTCCACGGCGACCTCCACGAGGAACTCGACTACGACTCTTACCGGACCGAGTTGTTCGAAGGAGGGGTGCTGCAGGTCGGAATCGCACGCAGGGGCGAGACCTGCTTCGAGCTACCTGAGTCGTCACCCGACCACGGTCAGCGGATTGCCGCCTACTACTACTGGCTGTACCCCGGTGTGATGCTGAACTTCTATCCTTGGGGGCTCTCTGTGAACCTCGTCATCCCGCTCTCTGTCGACCGAACCAGAATAGTCTACCATGGCTTCGTCTGGGACCGCTCGAAACTGGGCGAGGGGGCCGGCGGGGACCTCGATAAGGTCGAGGCTGAGGACCAAGGGATTGTCGAAGCCGTGCAGAGGGGTGTTGCTGCCGGTGCTTACGACAGAGGTCGCTACTCTCCAACCAAGGAAGCAGGAGTTCACCACTTCCACAGGATGCTTGCATCCTGACGGGCATTTGATAACCGCTCGGGCCATCAGGGACTCCATGAGTCGCGATGCCAAGACTAGGATAGCCATTCTGCTTGTTATTTCCATGCTGCTGTCGGGTTGCACCGGCGAGGTCTTGGAAGAGCCGATAGACGATGTGCCTGGTTGCATGGATGAGACCGCGAGCAACTACAACCCCGATGCCACCGTATCCGACAGGTCCTGCACCTATCCCGAACCGGAGCCCGAACCGGAGCCGGAGCCAGATGTAAGGCTAACCTCGCAGTCCGAGTTCTGCGACGACGTGAACCCGCACCACTGCATGCTGCCCTTCCCGGCTCCTGCTTTCCTCGTAGATGATGAAACCACGGCCACGGGTTACAGGTTGCACATCACGGCTGAGGCGATTCCGGATTCCGGTTCAGGCCCGTCCGATGCGTTCCACATGATCAACAGACTGGACGGGTACAGCCCCTCCACCCAGATATTCACCACCTTCGAGTCGACCCCCGACGTATCAGGCCTAGCCGACCAGTACAGCATCGGCGACTCACTCAACCCCGGGCACGCAACCGTACTAATCAACCTCGACACCGGCGAGCGGCTTCCACACTGGGTGGAGATCGACCTGCGCAGCCAGGAGGACGAGCCGACCTTCGTCTACATCCGCACAGTTCGCGGCCTCGACCACGATGCATCCTACGGAGTCGCTTACCGCAATCTGGTCGACACCGGGGGCAACGCAGTCGAGCCTTCGGCCGCCTTTGCCGCACTGCGCGACGGCCAATCCACCGACTCGCCTCAGATCGAGGCGCAGCGCGCCGATTACGAGGGGCTGTTCACTTCCCTCGGGGAGGCTGGGGTCGATAGGTCCACGCTACAGGCATCCTGGTTCTTCCACACCGCCTCGACAGCTTCCATCCTGCAGGACATGGTGGCCATGCGCGACGATGCATCGCAAAGGTTGGGAGACGAAGGAGTAGGCTGCGACGTCTCCGAGGTCGTGGAAGACTACGGGGAGGACAATACGACTTTTCGCCTGATTCGAGGCACATTCAGAACCCCTCAGTACATGGAATCTGACTACCCGCCTGCAGCGATGCGCAGGGATGCGAGCGGATCCCCTGAATTCATCGAATTCCGAGAAGTGGTCTTCGCCATCCTCATCCCACAGATTCTGGCCGAGGAGGGTCGCTCTGGATCTATGACAATTCTCGGCCATGGCTTCATGGGCGACGGAGATGGCATGGTACGGGCCAACCGGGTATTCGCAAACATGACTGGCAGAGTGATGATTGGGACCGATTGGAAGGGATGGAGCTCTGATGGCGATTTTGATGCTCTGACCTACTCCCTGATCAACGTCGAGTACTTCCAGCACCAGCAAGAGCGACACATGCAGTCGATTGTCAACAACCTCGCTATGATGCGGACATTCACCGGCGTGTGCGCGGATCTCCCGGAGTTCCAACACGAAGGCACCAATCTGGTTGATGTCTCGGATGTGAACTACTGGGGAGTATCCTTCGGAGGGCTCCGTGGCCCTGCATTGATGAGCATGGTTCCCGAGGTGGACCGCGGAGTGCTGTGGGTAGGAGGATCCTCTTTCACTCACCAAATCGAGAGGTCTACTCACTACACTACCTTCGAGTTGCTTTTCGGCGAGAGCATAGCATACCCGTCTAGGAACGACAGGGGGATCATGATAGCTGCGATGCAATCCCTCTGGGACGCAACTGATGCGGAAACCTTCCTGCCATACCACGAGAATGGTCTAGATGGGCTGATTCAACCCTTCCAGATGGTCTACATCACCTCGATGAACGACTTCCAAGTAGCGACTTTGAGTTGTGACAGGGCCGTCAGGACAGCCGGCCTTGCAAATCTGGAGGCTTCCGCCTGGCATCCATGGGGCGTGGAGGTAGTAAGTGGGCCTATCACGGGCTCGGGAGTCGCATACTTCGACGGCAATTTCCCCGAGGTTCCCACTGGCAATCTCGCTGGACCCCTAGACTATCACTCCAACGCACATGGGCAAGTCATACCCCAACCAGCGGCCTATACCATGGCATTCGACTTCCTCGACACCGGAGTGATTAGTGACACATGCGACGGGTCGTGCACCTTCGAAGGCATCTGGTAATCAGCCGACTGGCTCGCCGCCCTCGCCTAGGAAGGCGAGACGGCGTAGTCCCTGCGTCTCGATGAGGTGTTCCACGACAGCCGTCGGCACAGCGTGTGAGAGGACTGCTCGGACCGCCTCGTCGTCATCTATCGTTGACATCATCTGAGCCGTGGCTCGCACACGCCAGCCCTCGAACCGCTCGCGTTGTTCTAGGGAGGTCATCACGACCTGCCAGCCAGCGGTCTCGTAGAGGCCCGCGGAAGGCAGGTCGCTGGTGAAGAAGATACCAGCAAAACCGTGATACTTCTCGGCGTGAGCAACCCAGTTGGGCGGGTCCTCGATGTCAGGTATCGCCACGATGCGAACATGCTCGTAGCCGCCCTTGTCGTCCAACCAGGCCCGCAGCATCTCCTCGCGCTCCTCTGTGCTCCACGGGTTCTCCATCGACTCGGGGCGGTTGGAAGAGCCTATGGCGATGACCAGAGGAAGCTCGGGCGCGTTCGACAGGCGCCATCCCTCGGCGGCGGATATCATCAGAGTGTGTCCGCGGTGGACGGGCTGGAAGCGGCCTAGGACGACGACTCCCGGGGCAGGGGGCGAGGCTGGCGGCTCCGGATGCATCGGAAGCTCGGTCAGGCCGCCACCCCCAACGCCGAGTCGAGTGATTCCGAGTCGAGTTTCCACAGGCCCGGCTCGAGGTACTCTTGGCCAACCAGCAGAGACATTCCCTCGCGTCGAGCTCTCTCGAGGAAGATATGCAGTGAGTCGCTGGCAGTGCGGTGAGCCTCCATCGTAGGCAGGATGCGCGGGTCCTCCGACGGCTCCATCGTCTCTCCAAGGTCCTGCCTGCGCGACATCCAGTCCAGCACGACCGACTCAGAGTACGACAACCGGTCGGTCTTGGCGAGGGCGTCGGAGAACTCCCCCCACATCTGCGGCCGGAGGAACTCCTCAACGGAGACTCCCCTGCCCAGCAGTGGCTCGATGTAGAGGTACAGTCGGGCGTCCCAGCAGCGCCATTCGCCGACCGAGCACCAGTGGGCGAGGACGAGGGCCAGCTCGCAGGCCGAGTCAGGGGGGATTCGCTGTTCGCACAGCGACCTTGACGGATCGGCCCCCTCGGCCCCATCAGACCACTCCAGCACGTCACCTTCCAAATCGGCGTCGAAGCCTCGGTGGAAGCGCGGGTCGGCCTCGGGACGCCTGTCTCTGAGTGCTTGTCCCTGCATGCCATCGAGCAACTGTTCTAGAGGCATCGAGCACAGTCCATCGAAGGCCTCGCGCTCGACCAGAAGCAGCATCACATCGGCCACGGCACTCGCCCTGAACACACCACCCGGTGGTGCCCAAAGAACCCTCGCTCGCCTATGGCGAGCGTTAGAACGCCACCGGATTCAAGAACCCGGGGCGGGGCGTGGATGGCGTCCGGGAAGGCACTGGAGGGATTGTACTGGCAACCATAGAAGAGCAGATCAAGTCCCTCGAGGACGAGATTTCCAAGACCAAGTACAACAAGGCCACTCAGGGCCACATTGGCAAGCTCAAGGCCAAGATAGCCGCGCTGAGGGCCCGAAAGGAGAAAGCACAGGCACATGCCAAGGCCAGCGGTGGTGGCCCCGGTTTCGAGGTCAAGAAGTCCGGCGACGCCTCGGTTGCGCTGGTCGGCTTCCCGAGTGTCGGGAAATCCAGTCTAATCTCCCAACTGACAGAGGCTGACTCCAACATCGGCGACTTCGCCTTCACCACACTGACTTGCATACCCGGCCTGATGGAACACCGCGGCGCCAAGATCCAGATCCTCGACCTGCCTGGCCTCATCAAGGGGGCTGCCGAAGGCAAGGGTCGGGGCCGCGAGATCCTCAACGTCATCCGCAGCACTGACATGGTGCTGTATGTCATCGACCCGTTCCAGGGTGCTCACTTCGAGATTCTCGACCACGAGCTCTGGAAGTCTGGGATGAGGCTCAATCAGAAGCCACCTCAGGTATTCATCACGAGGACGAGGAGGGGCGGGATAGTGGTCCGATCGACGCTCGAGCAGACCAACCTGACGGAGGAGGAGATACAGGGCATCGTGCGCAGCTTCGGCATAGTCTCCGCCACCGTGACGCTGCGCACCGACGTCACAGACGATCACATCGTCGACACTTTGGCAGGCAGCAGAATCTACAGCCACGCGGTCATCGTCCTGAACAAGATAGACCTCGCCACCGAGAAAGACCTCGAGGAGGCGAGGTCGCTGCTGCCAGAGGATTGGCCGGTCCTCGAGGTCTCAGCCAAAACGGGGGAAGGCATAGAGCACATGAAGGACTTCATCTTCGAAAACCTCCATTTCATGTCGATCTACCTCAAGCCGCAGAGCAGGGAGGCGGACCTCATCGAGCCTCTGATCGTCAAGGATACCTCCACTGTGCGCGACGTATGTGTCAAACTGCACCGCGACTTCGTCCGCAAGTTCCGCTACGCCAGGGTCAAGGGACCGAGCGCCAAGTTCGACTGGCAGCGAGTCGGACTGGACCACGTCCTCATGGACGAGGATCTGCTCACCATCATCACCAGAAAATGATGCGCGGTCGCAAGTTGACGTTGCGATGTATTCACGAACAGGACGCCCACGCCACAACATGGCCGAGGGTCCTGTCGATATCCTCCCTAGAGCCGAGCTTCGAGGCCTGGTGGAACACCTGAATCGCAGGCTCTACCTACTCGTGGCGGTTTTCCTAGTGGCTTTCATCGGTGGCTACCCGGCCGCAGGAGACGTCATCGAGTGGCTGCGGCATGCAGATGGCTACAAGCCAAACGACGTTCAGATTATCATACTCCAGCCGATGGAAGTCGTCCTCCTGAGGCTGAGGATAGCATTCAATCTCGGTATGGTGCTGGTCGCGCTGACCCTGATGTGCGATCTGGGATGGAACGGTCGGGCGATTCTCTCTGAGGCTCGCCGGAAGAAGTTCGTCCCGATTGGGGGTGGCCTCGGAGGACTGCTGTTCGTCATCCTCGGCTCCACGGCTCTAGGGGCGCTGGGGGCGATGTACGCACACGAGATACTGGTCCCGATGCTGTTGCAGTACCTCTCGGAGGATGCGGCTGCATCGGGACTCGAGTCGACTTGGCAATTGCAATCATGGATCGGCTTCATCATCGGGCTGTACTTCGCCTCCGTGCTGGGCTTCCAAGTCCCGCTTGCGGTCCTGCTGCTGCTGCGTTACGATGTCATCGAGCGCTCCGCAATCACGGAAAACCGCGGGGTCTTCTGGTTCTCCGCTCTGCTGGTGGGCGCGCTGCTCTCACCGCCCGACCCGCTCTCGCTCTTCCTAGTCGGCGGGCCTATGCTGGTCCTGCTCGAGTTCGCACTGGTCATCGACAGACTCACGCGGACTCGAGGCTGATGCCGCGGTTGCGGGCATCCTCCTCCTTAGCCGCACGGCGACCGTCGTCGACATCGACCCACTTCATCATCACCGCGCCGATGACGATCAGGACGCAGATGCTGGCTATTCCAACTCTGCTGTCGTACATCACTGTGAGAGTTCCGTACAGGAACGGTCCGAGGATTGCTGCCACTCTGCCGAAGAAGCCGAAGAAGCCGAAGAACTCGGCGCTGCGGGTCTCAGGCACCATCTGGCCGAAGAGGCTGCGCGCCAGTCCCTGGGAGCCGCCCAGCAGAGCTCCTGCCATGCAACCCAGTAGCAGGAACTGGAGGAAGACCCCGAATCCGAGGGGGCCCCAAAGATTGTCACGAGCGGCATCAGATACGAAATCCAGAGGACCATCCCCCAGACTCGTAGGGTGATCGTCGCCCAGTGCGGTGGTGCCGTCCATTTCCCCTCCTCGCACGCTCATACTCAAGCGGCTGTCCTCGTCGAAAGTAGTGGTGAAATCAGAGATTCTGCCGACATCCGAGACCACCGAAGCTGGACCAGCGGGGTCGTCGAATTCGTAAATCGCATCCCCGGCCTCGTTCTCGACGAGGTGCGAGGGGAGGAGATCCGACCACTCGGACGCCCAAGCCTGCTCCTCATTGCTCTGAGACAGGCCGTGAGCGTAGGTGCTGTCACCGACGGATACCACATACTGCCCCTTTCCAGCTAGGCGTTGCTGCAACCATATTGACGGATTGGGGTTGGGAGTGCTGGCAGGATCCAGCGGGTCGGTGCCTGCCTCTGCCTCCGCCGCGTTGCTGTACCAGTCGCCGTCAGTATCGTCATCGTCCGCATCTGCAATCCCATCGCCATCCGTGTCCCAGTCAAACTGGATGTCGTACTCGTCATGCGAATCGAGAACCAGTGGGGCGAAGGACAACGCGCCGACAATGACGACAACCCACATGACCAATGAGAATGAGAGCGCGTAGTGCGTGGAGGTCCTCTTTGAGAGCATTGTGAAGCCAATTGCACAGGGCGCGGCCACGAACTGGATGATCAGGATGATGGCGATCAAATTCCCGATGGTCAGGCCGAGTACTGTGACCCCGTAGATTCCAGCCAAGGCGGAGACGCTGTTGATGCCATCGATGAAGAAGAAGTAGGCGAGCATGTAGATGAACAGCGTGCGGAAGTGCGCGATTTGGCCGAAGGTCTTCTTCAACTCGCTGATGGCCAGCTTCGCGGAGTCAACGACCCCGAGGCTTTCCATCTCGTTCTCGATCGGCGGCTCAGGCACCCAAGCAAAGGTCAGGCAAGCGAATCCCAGCCACCACACCCCGGACGAGGCCATGATGAACGGGATGACCCAATCGGCGATGATCGTGGAATACATAACGAGGTGGACCGCGAGCAGGAGTCCGCCCCCTAGGTAGCCGTAGGCGTACGCTCTGTTCGAGATGGCGTCCATCTCGTCGTCGGTGCCCAAATGGGGCAGAAGTGCGTTGTAGAACACACCCGCGCCGTTCAATCCGACGTTCGCCATGAGGAACATCACAATCAGCCAGGCCCACTGATTGGATACTCCGAGCATCGGGGCAAAGGCTAGCAGGAAGGTTGACCCGGCCCCCAGATAGGTCAGGACCCTAAGCCACCACATCTTGATGGCGCGACGGTCGGCGATGACGCCGAGGGAGGGAGCGAGTATGGCGACGAAGATGGCAGCAATCGTCACCGAGAAGGACCAGATTGCGTCGCTGGTCATCCCCACCCCGAGGACAGTGGCCTCCAGCCCATTCGCCTTCAGGAAGATGTAAGCGAACCATCCAGGCAGCACAGCAGTGGTGACGCTGGTCTCGAAAGAGGACTTGGCCCAATCGTAGAATGCGTATCCTCGTACTGCTCGGGGGTCTGAGGCGCGGTCTAGTTCAACTGTGTCTGACATATGATACCCAAGCGGCGCTGGAGGTTCGAGGGTTTGAGCATTGGGGAGGAGGCGTACATGTTCCGTCATTGCATTCTTGGACTGGACGCCGCACGCGTGGAGTGTTGGCATGACTGTCTGGGACCAGCCCAAGGAGAATTCGCTCGCAGCACTGCTGCATGGCATGCAGTTCGCCGACGGAATCGAGTTCGACCTTCGCCTCAGCAGCGACGGCGAGTTCGTGGTCTACCACAACGAGCTGGTTCCGGGAGAGGGAGGCAAATTCGAGAGGAGCATAGAGAGGATGAGCACCAGCGAAATACGCTCTCTAGGCACCGTGACATTCGATGAGTTGCTCTCTCAAGGAGTATTAACAGATGTCTGGCATGCCGGTGGAAAGACTGCAAACATCGAGTTCAAAGTTCCGCATCCAGCAGCGCAGATAGACGACGTCGATGCTCATCTGAGTGCCAT
Source organism: Candidatus Thalassarchaeum betae (assembly GCA_022448665.1). Taxonomy (GTDB): domain Archaea; phylum Thermoplasmatota; class Poseidoniia; order Poseidoniales; family Thalassarchaeaceae; genus Thalassarchaeum. The sequence continues at coordinate 20,670 of JAKUUO010000006.1, forward strand.
GATGGGACTCCTAGAAGAGAGCCTTGACCCATTTGACCTGCCCGACAGGTCCGCACTGGTGTACAGCTTCAGCCCGAGAATCGGACCTGTCGCTAAGTCAGTCGGATTCGGGCTTCCGGTGACTCGTCTGTCACCCTATCTCAGACCTTGGGGCAGTTATCGGATCAAACGACTCGTCGGGACCCCGGGCTTCGTGCTCAGCACGGTCACAGGCCTGATCAAGGAGCATCGCGAGGAGGGGATGCCTGCCATTGCAATGGCCCTCCAGTACCTGCAGGGGTGGGAGCGTTTCGCACATCCCGGAACACCGATGGCAATCAGTGGAGGGGGTCTCGAGCGCCTCAACAGGGCTCGAGCAGGGATGGGACTGCATGTGTGGCCTGCGCCGCTGGAACTAGAGGCTTCGATGCTGGAAGCGGGAATATCGCTCATCTCCGATCATATGGACCCGAGTGTCTTCTCCCTACCTGATGGCAAGGCACGCTGGATGAGGCCTGCCAGCCAGCCGCTCGACGATGAGTGGCGCGGGCGCCTCGATGGTGCCTCGGACTCGGAGCGAGGTGACCTGATCAGGGAAGCGGGAGAATCCCTTCCAACATGGCCCGAATTAGGGAGCAACCGAAAGAGGGAGATGGTCACCGAGCAGGGCCACCGCATGTTCTGGGCCGGGTCGGAAGACAAGTGGGCCGCAGAGGCTGAGAACGGGCTACCATGGGGCAGTCCAAGACTGATTGGGCATCGTGGAGCGGGCGACACCGACTGATTACTCGAGTCGTTGGTGCGGCTGTTCGCGCGGGATATACTTGGGCCTGTAAATCGGTGTGCCCCGGCCTTCACGCGCGCTGCGCTCGTCCAGTATCTGCGCGCAGATTCCAGCGACCCGCGCCCAGCCGAAGAAGGTCGTGTAATAGTCCGGTTTGCGGAAGCCGACCGAGTGAAGAAGGCTGCCACTGGCGAGGTCGACGTTAGGGTACGGGTTGCTGATCTTCGGTATTTCCTTCAGGATTGGAGGTACGACCTCTCGGAGAGCAGTGACGGTCCGGAAGTTCTCGTCATCAGGGCATATCTCCTCGCCGAGTTCTATCAAGAGTCTGGCCCGGGGGTCCTCGGCGCGAAGAACGCCGTGGCCGAAACCGTAGATTGGTCGGCGGGCCGCCAGCTCCGAGCGCACGAAGGCCTCGATCTCATCGGGGTCCGAGGTCCCTATCCTCTGAACGAACTCGAGGCAAGCCTGGTTGGCGCGTCCGTGCAGAGGCCCCGACAGCGCGTTCATGGCGCTGGCGATAGAGGCGTAGACCGAGGCGCGGCCGCTGGCAACGGCTTTACCGGAGAAGGTCGAGAGGTTGCCGCCGCCATGGTCCATGTGCAGTATGAAGAAGAAGCGGAGCATGCGTTCCATCCGCTTGGCTTCGTCCCCTTCGACACCGAGCATGTGAACGAAGTTCTCGACCAGTCCGAGTTCGGGCTTGCGCGGCTTGAGTTTCTCAGGCTTGCCACCGCGCAGAAGGAACAGCCTAGCCATCAGTTCGGGCATCCTGGCGATGAGGTTCATCGCGTCGGCTCGGCTCGAACCCGGTCTTCGAGTGTTGGTGTCGGCCGCTCCGAGTGCCATGATGCCGATAGCCAGCCAGTCCATCGGATGGCCGCTCCCGGGAGTTAGTGACTCAAGCACCCTAAGTGCCCCAGTAGGTATCTCCTCGGCCCTGTGAGCCAGCTCCGCTCGGAAGGCATCGGATTCCTCCCCGGTGGGGAGGCGCTTGTGCATCAGGAGGTAGATTACGTCCTCCTCCTCGAGGTTGGCTAGGTCCCCCACAGGATAGCCGACGTAGTGGACGCCCTCGATCGGATCGACGTAGGAAGTCCTGCAGGTTCCTACCGGAACCCCCCTCAGACCGGAGTCCAGATCGGCCTCTGTTATCGTGTAGAGCGTGTCCTCGTCACCCATGTTAATGCTCCAACCATTGCATCTAGAGAGGAACACATGATAACTTCTCCGACAATAGAATCAGTGAGAGGCGAGGCGGAATGAGCGCACCCGTGCCACACGACTCGACACTGCTTGACTGGAGCGAGTTGTCCGAGGAGGAGCAAGGGCTGTTCATCGAGGGCTGCGAGCTCTTCGACCAGGCTGAGTTCTGGCACGCGCACGAATCCTGGGAGGATCTCTGGAAGGGACTCAAGCCTCGCGAGTGCAGAGCAGAGATCGACGCCGTCCAAGGCATGATACAGTGCGCGGCGTTGTTGTACAACTACGAACGCAGCAAGGTCAGGGGCGTCGTGAACATGGCTTCGAAGCTGATCAGGAGGCTCGATGGAGTCGAGCACGGAATCTGGGGTGTCGACATCGCTAGGCTGCGAGTCGAATTGACGCCTTTCATCAGGGACGCTGCCGCCGACGAACCAAAGTGGGGTCTGCCGACAGACTCCGTCAAACTGATTGGCGGTTGGAAATCGGCCTGAGGGTCGAAAAACGGGGATTGGCGGCCGTAACGGTGATAGTGGGGCCGTATGCGCGCATGCTCGTGTCCGGCTGGCGTGACAGGCTCGATGAGCTCGACCCCGACCATAGGCACATGCTGGAAGGCGGCTCGCTGAGCCGAATGTTCCTGCGCTACCCGCTGACCGTCTCCCACCCTGTGTTCGTCGGTGGTTTCTACGGTCTGCTGATTGGTCTAACCCTGCTGCTCCCATTCGGATACCAAGGGAATGCGGATGGGAATGAGTGGGAGGGGATAATCCGAGAATGGGGGCTGCAGACGCTCATCCTAGTGACTATGACCGCTTTCCTAGGTGGTTTCTCGTCCTTCGTGGCCTCTATGGTAAAGCGCCCGCCGATTCGTCTCGAGAACCGCCGGAGGTACCTGTTCCCATTCCCCTTCATCGGACTGATCTTACTCTCTGTCTCGATGATGAACGAGATTCCCGAGTACGCCACTTGGCTCGGGTGGTTCCTCTTGGTCTTCCCCGGACCGCTCTACGTTCACCTGTCGTACGCGCCCAGATGGAGGATACTGGACAGGCTGGACCGTGGCCTGATGCCCTTCGAGGGCATGCGCAAGACGATTGCCGAGGCTCCAACTGAAGATGCTGCCGAGGTTGATGACGAGGAGCTCGACGAAGTCGTCGAGGCCTCGGGCTAGCCGCTGCCACTCGCCTCGAGTTCGAGCATCCTGGCCCGGAGGCTGTCGGGCATCGGCGTGCTGTGGTTGGCGTTGTAGTCGAAAACCACCCCTGAGACAGTGGCCGTTACTACCTTCTGGCCGCCCAGGGCTGCGCTCGTCAGCCTGTATCCCATCTGAAACGAAGATGTGCCGATGCTGGTAATGGTGGTGTGCACCGTGACTGTGTCAGGGAAGGTTACGGGGGCGTGGTAGTCCACATTGAGACCCGCGAGAATGGGGCCTATTCCCTCCTGCTCGAGCAGGTCGGTGAATCCGCAGGCGACGAAATAGTGCATCCTCGCCGTCTCCATCCACCTGATGAACACAGTGTGGTTGACGTGGTTGAGAGCATCCATCTCACCCCACTGTACCGCCAGTTCGCAGCTTATCGGCCAGCGACCGAGTCCGTCTTGTCCCTCTGCCATGTTCATGCCTCAGATTAGCCCCAATTCGCGCCCGCACGACTCGAACTTGCCCAGGACATCGTCGAGGTCCTCGCGGGTCAGTCCAGCGGACATCTGCGTTCTGACCCGGGCCTTGTCGCGCGCCACCATCGGGAACACAATGGCGCCCACCATGACTCCCGCCTTTCGCAGTTCCGCCGAGAGGTCCTGAGCCAGTCTACTCTCACCACACATCACGGGGATGATCGGTGTCTCGCTCACTCCGGTGTCGAAGCCCAGTGAATCGAGTTCGCCGCGGAAGTAACCTGTGTTCTCCCACAGCCTCTGCACGTGCTCGGGCTCTGACATCAGCACCTCTATCGCTGCCTTCTGGGCGGCGGCGACTCCGGGGGGCTGGCTGCCCGAGAGTAACCAGGAGCGGCTGTGATTGAGAGCGTGTCTGCGGACATCCTCGCTACCGGCGACGATGCCTCCCTGCACGCCCAGAGCCTTGGAGTAGGAGCCAATCTCGAAGGTCACCCGGCCCTGCAGACCGAAGTGCGCGACGATGCCACGGCCCTCGCCGAGGACGCCCTCGCCGTGGCAGTCGTCGACGAACACCATCGCATCGTGATCGTCTGCGAGCTCGGTAATCTCGTCAAGCAACGCGACGTCGCCGTCCATGCTGAACACGCCGTCGGTGATGATTAGTTTTCTCCCGCTCCCGGAATGCTCCTTCAGAACCTGCTCGAGTGCGGACATGTCGTTGTGCTGGTAGACGGCTCGCGAGGCCTTGGTCAAGCGGACGCCGTCAATGATGGAGCCATGGTTGAGCTCGTCGGAGATGATGATGTCCTCAGAGCCGCGCACCAGTGTCGGGATGAGACCGACGTTCGCCGTGTATCCCGACGAGTAGATCAGCACCGCCTCGACCTGTTTGAACTGGGCACAGACTCGCTCCGCCTCCAAGTGGAGGTCGAGGGTGCCCGCGATGGCTCTGACCGAGCCCGAACCTGCCCCGTACTTCCTAGTGGCTTCGATGGAGGCTTCGACCACTTTTGGGTGGGTCGCGAGATTGAGGTAGTTGTTGGCCGAGAGCATGACCATCTCCTGACCGTCGATGATGCAACGCGGCTCGCTGGCCGACTGCAGCGTTGGAGGATTCCAGTCGAGTCCCTGCGAACGCAGTTGCTCGTAGCGCTCGCGCATCCACGACAGGTCAGCCGCCATGGCCCGCAAATACCGGTCAGGTTCATGGCTCCATCGGAACAACAAACCTGATTTTCAGCACCCGACTGCTTCATTTCCGATGCTGTTCACCGCCAAGTGATGTCCGGCACCGGAGTGACACTGGTCTTGCTCGGTACAGCGCAGGACGGAGGCGTGCCCCATGCAGGGTGCTCGTGCCCGAGATGCATGGCTGCGCATGCGGACCACTCGCTGCGCAGGCACCCAGTCGCCTGCGGGATTAGAGGCAGTGACGGCAGTCTGCACCTGATTGAGGCGAGCCGCTCGCTGCCTGACCAGATGAGGCTGTGGGCCGAGGCCATCGGAGCGGACGGCGTGGCTCGGCCGGACACAGTCGCCCTTACGCACGTCCACTTGGGTCATATCGATGGTCTCGGTCAGTTCGGTGACGAGGTGATGGGTTGCTCCGGTTTGCCTCTGTTCGCGAGTCCCTCTGTGATAGAGGAGCTTGGTAGTAGAGGCTCGCTATCGCCCTTCAGCCCATCTGAGGTCGCCTCGATGGAGCGGTTCCAGCCCAGCGCTGACTGCGGCTTCGAACTGGAGTTCGTTCCCGTCCCTCACAGGGACGAGCTCGCCGACACCCACGCAATCGTCATCAGGGGACCGATGCGTTCCCTGCTGTTCCTTCCCGATCACGACGACTGGGGGCAGACGCTGGCAAGACACGGGGCGAATTCTGTGCGTCAGTGGCTGTCCGTCCTAGGCATCGACATCGCGCTTGTCGATGGTTCATTCTGGGACTCGGAGGAGTTGCCTGGCCGAGATATGTCGCAGATACCACATCCAACGGTCACCGAGACCATAGCGAGGCTGGGCGAGAGGGTCGGGGAAGACCCTGAGATACACTTCATCCACCTGAATCATTCCAACCCACTCCTCGAGTCTGGCTCGAACCAGGGCGAGGAGGTCTCCGACCTAGGGTGGAACGTGGGCAGACAGGGCCAACACTTTGCGCTTTGATTCACAATGCCGAACATTATGAGCGGCCGCCGCGCGGCAGTCGCGTGCATCTGCAGGGGGTCGTAGCGAGCGGTCTTGGCCGGGCCCATGTGTTCATGGCCCAGCCGCACTACCAGAACCAGTTCAAGAGAGTACTAGGAGCGGGCGCCTGGCCTGGCACACTCAACATCAGTCTGTACGGCGACAACCTCGCCGAGTACAAGAGCCTGAGAGTCCTAGCGGGCCTCGAAGAGGGAGAGGGAGCAGAGGGGGCGAAGCCGCTCCGCATCCTCGGTTTCGAGCGAGACGGGCGCTCGTTCGGCGGCGCGACCGCGTTCGAGGCCGAGATAACCAGGGGCGGTGATGAGTGGATTGAGTGCGCCGTCCTCATCCCCGACCTGACTCGTCACACCGAGACCGCCGAGGTGATATCGTCGTCGTTCCTACGCGAGGCTCTGCCCTGCGAGGACGGTGACGAGGTCGGGATTCGACTCAGTTGAGTCGCTTCAGCCACTCGCGCTCCAGCAGCGTCGCCATCTCGAGTCGGGCGAGAGCGAGCCATCTCGTGTGCTCGCGCGAGTCCCTTGGCGGTGTCGAGAACCAACTGGTATCCGGCATCGAGCCATCGGTCATGCCATCGGACTCCTCGTTCTCGATGGCCCACAGCATCAATCCGTCCGAGGGTGAGCGCCCCAGATCCAAGGGGACCTCGGGGTTCTCTAGGGCCGAGCGGATATCATCCAGAGTGTTCCTTCCGGAGACGGCCCCGGAGACGGCACTGGCTATCCTGCGGACTTGGTTCCATAGGAACGCCTGGGACTTCACCGAGATACCGATAACCCTGCCGTCGGAAGACATCCAGGGGACGCACTCGTCCACGGTCCTGACCGGATTCTTTTTCTCCTCCAATCTGCATAGGTTGGTGAAGTCATGATGGCCCTCTATCAGGGAGCAGGCCTCGTTGAACAGTTTCTCATCCACCTCTTGGGGCCAATCTGAAATAACCTCCGTGCGGTATAGGTAGTGCCTCGAGGAGGAATGCCTGATACGCGTGACCTGAGGGATTTCCCTCGCCTTCCAGACCACCATCCCTATGGGCAGGTTGTTGTTCATCGCCCTGAGCAGATTACCCTCCTCAATCGACCCAGACACAGAGCTGGGCAGGTCGATTCGAGCGAGGTTCATCCTCACGCTTACGCCAGCATCTGTGCGACTGGATATCTCCAGGCAACTCTCGCTCCACCATCCGAGCCTCTCCAAGGCCAGTCTCAGAGAGCCTTCGACGGTCCTGATCCCGGGTTGGACCTGAGAGCCATGGAATGCATCTCCATGGTAGCCGAAAGCGACCATCACACGGTCGCTTTCCAAGGGTACTCCCCCGATTACTCCTCTTTAGCGAGGTACTCGACGGCCTCGTCAGCTGACGGGAATCCGAGTCCGAGCAAAGCGAATTCTATGGCCACTGGGACGAACTTCTGGGCGAAGGGGTGGCTTCGGTCGAAGTCGGTCTTGAGGTCGACGGCGTCAATCAGCATGCGAGCGGCCTCGTACAGGTGGAACGAGATGTCGACCTCATCGGAGGAGGCCCCGAGATCTCGTAGCTTCTGGAACTCGCGTACGGCCATCGGGATGCGGTCGAACTCGAGCAGCGCGTTGGCGTGAGCGGCTAGGTACTCCGCATTGTCAGGCTCCAGACCCGAGGCCTTGCGGAAGTAGGCGGCCACCTGTCCCTCGTTGATGCGGTCACCCCCCTTGTCGTCGATGTTGCCGTTCTGCTGAATCTCGAACAGTGCCGACTCGGCCCATCCGTGGTATCCCGCGGGGTCATCAGGATTGGCTTCGACATGGGAATCGAAAAGGGCCATCGCCCCCATGAAATCACCCTGTGTGATATGTTGGGCTGCTCTTGTGACTAAGTCCTCCTCACTCATTCCATTCCCCCGGTGACGCCTTGGTGGGCCCACTGTTATGAACGGTGCGGAAGGTGGGCTTGCGGGCCGAAGTGACTCAGTGCAGAATACCCCAAGTGTGCTCGGCGTTGCCGTGTATCCACTCGTAGTCGTCAATACTGCGTAGGCCCTGCTCGTCGAGTATCGCGATACGTTCGACCTCGAGGGGGTACTCGTTGTACGTCAAGTGACTCACCATGCCCGCGCGCGTGGGCTGGTCGAAGGTCCAGCGTGCCCGTCCGCACGCGCGAACCTCGATCGAAATCTGCGTACGGCCGTTCCATAGTCTGATTCTGAACTTCGGTAGGGGGTTGCCCTGATTGTCCCTCAGCGGCTCCTCGTCGTCTGGTTCGGCCACCTCGACCTCGCAGCGCGCGAAGTTCTCTGTCCTGCCACGCTTCGCGTCATGGAAGATCCCGGTCCCGATCGAAGGGGTGCGGAAGAAGTGTCGGCGACGCCATGGGGTGTCATCCATCGAGGTCATGCTAGGGGTGCTGTGTGGCATGAACCAGTCGATGTAGGAGCCGTCGTCGAAGTGCAGCATGCCCCAGTACCATGGGAAGGAGGGGGCCTGCACCGATACCTTCTGGAAATACGCGGTGCCCTCGAACTCCTCGTCGTCTACCTTGAGTTTGAGTTTGGTCCCCTGCAGCCTGAGGATATCATACCCCATCCCAAGCCCGTAGATGTTGTTCTTGTAGGTCAGGGTGCTAGGCGGGCCCCACCAAGGCTCAAGTTCAGCCTCGAATGACGTAGGGGAGCCCTCGGCCCGTGCCTCGGCATCACTGGTGAGGCAAAGCCAGATGCTTTCGTTCCCGGGACGCATCCCCAACGAGAAGTCCTCGTCGAGTATCGGGACTACCGCGCCCGCGCCCTCTCCTGTCCCCCTGCCGGGCCAGAGGGGGTGTTTGTCGTTCACAACGGCCATCCTGCACTCTCTGATTACCAGCGGTTCAAACATGCGCTTGCCGTCGTACCACCAAGCGCAGACCATCCCTGGTACGACGTGCCCACCGTGCTCATCCACGGACATTCGCGAGCCGGGCTTCCACCAGTGTCCGCTGACGCGAATCGCTGGCGTCTCCTTGGTTGACCAGAGAATCATCAGCTGGCGCGAGCGCGTCGGGATATCCGGGTCGGGAACGTACATGATGACCCAATACCACCACCATGAGAGGCGGGGGATTGGCGGCATTATGTCGAGGCGCCACAGTGAGGACAAATCGCCTACGAACTTCTCCATCGAGCGACCGCCTCACATTATCTCTCGGTTCTTGAAGCTGGACTGCCCGATGCCAATCATTCCAAGGGTAATCACCAGCAGAACGGCGATGCTGACCAGGAGGGCTACCACCGGGCTCTGGGTCTCGAGCGTGTGGACCGGAGGCTGCCAGAAGAACGGGAGAGGTGAGTCGAACCCGAAGGCGTCAGCCATCTGCGAGTACTGCAGGGTGTCGGGCCATGCAATGAGTACGATGGCGTCTATCATCTGCAAGGCCCAGTGGGATACTGACAGCATCGGCACATTCGCTGAGGGCAAGGTCAACGTGAAGAAGCCCATGATGAACTCCCAGACTCCCAGAATAATGCACATGTAGACGCCGTACTTGGGGAATATCAGGCCCAACGTGTTGTACATCGCCCCATAGGCTGCTAACACCAGTATGGTCGCGAGACCGATTCCCAGCCAAACGGGAAAGTCGGACAGCCGTATCAGGCTCTCGCCCGGCCCTATGAGCGAGGTAATCAGCGCCATCAGCAGCACCAGCACGAGGATGTAGGTGCCTGTCAGAAGCAGATAGCCGAGTAACCGGTAGAGGATGAACTCGGCGCGGTGGATCGGCTTCGAGAGCAGGTAGTGAAGTGTGCCGTTCTCGGTCTCGTCCCTCACCAGGCCAAGAGCGAGGAACAACGGGATGAAGATCCCGAGCAGCATCACGAAGGCCATCTTTCCGGTCCCGATAATGAAGGTCCTGTGTGATGACTCGCCGACGTACTCGCCCTCCGCGGGATCCTCATTCACATTGAAATCCGCACGAATATCGATAATCTCGTCGCCGTCGGCGTCGAGGATCCAAATCACGTCACAGGGGATGCCGTTGTTGTTGTCGTCATTCATCAACAGCAAGCAGTCGCCGTCGTCGTCGATCTCGGTGCCGATCTCGGAGACGTCCCTGCCGTCCCACAGGATACCGTCCTCGTCGATGTACATCGAGGCCGGGTCAGGTTCGACGTAGTACTCGTCGGTCATGTGCCCCCACTCCATGCGGAGGTTATCGGGGACGTTGACTGACCCGGAGGCCTTGAATCTCCCACTGACGAAGTAGGAGCCGTCTTCGTAGATGCAGGCCTCGCCCCACTCCGGCCACCAGTCTTCGGTGACTTGCCCTTCAGGACAAGCCTCCACGTCCTCCCAGTCGATGATGCCCGACCAGCGGCTGCCGGAGTAGTCGGTGTCTAGCCAATCGGCCTCGAAGTAGCCCTCCCCATACCAAGTGTGGTTGCCAGAGTGGAATCTTGCCTCGTCGTTCCAGTCTATATCGCCGTCTGCCTCGTAGTAGCCGGAGCCTGGGTACTCGGTGCCGTCCCAGTCACTGGTTCCGAACTTATCCTCCTGGCCTCTAGGGTAGCCGTCTTTGTCCCAGTCCACGGAATCTCCGTCATCGTCGTAGGGCTCGTCCGTCTCCCTGATGGCGTCGACATAGAAAGCCAGCAGCAGGGCCATCACGAGAACGCCGACGGAGAGCACCACCCATGTCGAGATGCGATGCCTGAGTTGCCTTACGGTGAACTCGGTTATCGCTCCGGCCTTGCGGTCGAGGCGCGTCCACACCGTCTCACTCAGCGCCCGGCCCTTCTCATCCATCACGAATCACCTCCCACGAGGTAGCCCAGCAGCGACTCGAGGTTGTCGTCGGGGTTCTCAATCGAGGTCACGTTGGCCTTTGAATTGACTATGACACGGGGCAGGATGGAATGAGCCTCAGAGAGATTGTTGGTCTGGATCTCCAACTGGCCCTCTTCAGGGAAGCTCACACCGTGGACCGGGTCCTCGGCAATGAACGCGGAGGCGAGTCTGCGAGGGTCGTCGCATGTCAGCAGTATCCGGTGAGGATGCTTGTCGAGCAGCCCTCTGATGGCGTGCAGGTTTCCGAGGGCGAGCAGCCTGCCGTTGTGCAGTATGACGATCTGCTCGGTAATGCGCTCTATCTCCTCGAGGATGTGGCTCGATATCAGCACGGTCTTGCCCTGCGAGCCAAGCTCGCGGATGACGCTCATGATGCTGGTCCGGGCGATCGGGTCGCAGCCGTGCAGCGGCTCGTCGAGGATGATGAGATCGGGGTCGTGCACTAGTGCGTGGGCTATCTTGACGCGTTGCCTCATGCCCTTGCTGTACTTGCCTAGCTCCTTGTTCCGGACATCGGCGAGGCCGACGAAGTCGAGCACGTGCTCGGCTCTGGCCGTAGCCTCCTCGCGAGTCATGCCATGGAGCCTTGCCAGCGTGGTGACGAAGTCGAGCCCGGTCATCCAGTCGTACATCCTCTCGGACTCGCTGACGTATCCGACCCTGCGGTACGGAGCGGTGTTGGACCACGGGTCGATGCCGAACAGCCGGACACTGCCTTGGCTGGGTTTCAGCCGGCCCATCAGGAGTTTGAACAGGGTCGATTTGCCGGCTCCGTTGGGGCCAAGCACACCGGTCACGCCGCCATCGATGGCAAGAGAGACGTCGTTGAGGCCGATGACCTGTCCATACCACTTCGAGGCTTGATCCACCAAGACTGCAGGCGTCTTCGAATCACTCATTCCCTCGTCACCTCCAGAGAGCTCACGCGTGCTGTCAGCAGCCCGATGCAAGCGGCGTTAATCGCCAATATCGAAACTATAGAGAAGGACAGCGGATGTTCGTAGTTCTGGTCTATTCCCAGCAGCCACTGACCGATGTGGGCGAGGCAGTCGTAGGGGCTTAGGATGTACAGGATGGAGGAGTCGAACTGGGTGTCGATCAGCAGGGCGAGCAGTTTGGTACCGTAAATCAGACCGAGGAAGGCGATGGCTGCGAAGAAGCGGCTCTGGCTGATGCTCGATAGTGCGAGCCCGATAGAGGTGTAGGTTATGACCACGAGGATGCCTGCCAGCAATCCCCCGAGGAACATCGGGAGGGTGTCGACGAGGTATGCCCACCCCTCGGCGTTGAAGATGATGGCCGTGGTGTAGTATACGAAGTACGACAGGACGATGACGAAACCCAGCACCACTGCCACGCTGAGGTACTTCATCGCGGTGTAGTCGAACCTCGTGACAGGCCTCGAGAAGTAGATGGCGCTGGTTCCGTTCCTGCGGTCGTCGGAGATCATCCCCCCTACCACCAAGGCGGTCAGAAGGGGCCAACAGCACAGGTTCCTAGGGAAGTAGCCCAGAACCTGGCCCCATAGGTTGTAGCGGTTGATGCCCCACATCCTTGCAGTGAAATCGCCTATCTCGCCACCGCCGGAAAGCGAGGCGAGGAAGAGCATAAGCACGGGCGTCAGCGAGAACAGCAGTATGATGAGGATGGTCAGCCTCACCATCGGATGGTAGTGGCGGTGCCCCGTGCCTCTGAAGAGACCGTAGACATGATGCCTGAAGATGGCGTAGTTCCGTACCCACCTCGGGCCCAGTTCGCCCTCCCATGGACGGTAGGACTGATCGAATATCGCCCCTAGCGTTGCCTCCTTCTTGGCCACTATGGCCTGAGCCTCGTCGTCGCCATCACCGGATCCGTAGGCAACCTCCATTCGGGTCTTGCCGCCTCCTATGTCGACCCCGTCATCACTCAGGCGGACCACCTCCGGTGTGACTCTCGGTCATCAACTCCGAGGTTCCCTTGACCTTGGCTCCGAGCTTGTCCATGATCAGCAGGAAGATGTCCTCTAGGTCGGGCTCGTACTCCTGCATCTGTCGGACTTGGACACCAGCCTCGGCGGCGGCTTCCAGGATGACGAACGTGGTGTTGTCGTCGACGCGGTCGACGCGAATCACCCTACCGAGTCTGCGGACCTCGAAGCCGCGTCCCTCGAGTGCTGCCTGCATGCGGCTGGCACCACCCCAGATCGAAATCTCGATCTCCCGGTCGACCTGTTTGGCTAGTTCATCGATCCGACTCTGTACTACGATCTTCCCCTTGTGGATCATCACGATGCGATCACATACATCCTGGACATCGTCCATGACGTGGCTGCTCATCAAGACCGAGCGACCGCCCTCAGAGACAGTGCGTCTGAGCGTCTGGAGCATGAACTCGCGGGCCCTCTGGTCGAGGCCGTTGGTTGGCTCGTCGCAAATAAGGATCTCAGGGTCGTGGACGAGGGCGCAAGCCAGTTTGGTGGCCTGCATCATACCGGTGCTGAAGGTCTCGATCTTTCTGTAGCGCTGGTCCTTCAGCCCGACGTACTCGAGTACCTCATGAGCCCTTTGAGTGGCGTGGGCCGGGTTCATGCCCAGAAGCTCGCCGGAATAGCGGACCTGGTCGATTGCGGCCAGCCCGGGGTCGAGTGCGTCGTACTCAGGCATGTAGCCGATCCTAGAGCGGATCTTGTCGCCCTCTGTTCTGATGTCGTAACCTAGTACGGTGCCTTCTCCCGATGTCGTCTTAATCAGCCCGAGCAGGCACTTGAACAGGGTCGACTTGCCGGCGCCGTTCGGACCGAGGATGCCGACGGCGCCAGAAGGGATCTCGAGGTTGACGTCGTCCAACGCGAGGTGGGGGCCGTACATCTTGCGCAGATTGACGGCCGTGATGACCGGGGCGCCGTTCAATTCTGTGCCCATTTCCGACCCTCGACTCCCTAGAGGGAGTCGAACTTCGCTAGTAAGTGCGCCACTTGAACTAATCCCCGACCGGAGCGAGGAGGTTAGCGTCAGGAGTCCCTCAGGGCTCCGTCACGCACCCTCACCGCTATTCCCTTCTTGAGATGCGCCATCTCCAGTGCGGTGGTGACTGCGGTCCCATGAGCGACCAGTCCGCCGTTTCCGTCGACCACGAGGCAGGGCTGGCCCGGAGTGAGATGGGGGTCCGCGCCAAGCACGTAACCCTGCATTACATTGCGGCCACGTCCGACAAATGGGATGGCATCGTCAAGCAACCACACTCGAGGGATTCCAGGGTGGTCCGAGCCGACGTCCTCGATCGGCTCGTCGAAGGCTGCGGGAGGACTGGGGTTCAGGTCGTTGAGGCGTCGCGCACCGTCGAGTGCGAGGGTGATGCCGCCATCTGAGAGACGGGGCGATAGCATGTGCTCGTCGCCCGAGTGGACGTTGACCATCCGGTCGGTGCGAGAGCGGCGGCTGCTCATGCCATCAGTCAGCCTGCACCCGTCTGTCGGGCTGACGCCGCAGAACACGGCCAGTTTGTCGACCACCGCGCAGCGGTCGAGCCATGCTCGTACCGCAGCGGTCCGCTCGTGCTTGAAGTCTGAAGATGGAGGCATGCGAACGAGAGGTAATCCATCGAGGCCGAGTTCCTCGAGGCTGTCTGCGATCTCATCGTCGTCGTAGACCTCCCTCCACATGTCGTCAGGACCGTCGAGGTGGCACCACGGAGAGACATCCTCGAGAGTGAACGGGATGGGTCCGAGCGGAGTTGATACCAGTACTACGCTCCTCGGCTCATCGACAAGTGCTGAGACAACCGCACCCAGTGCGGAATCGCGCCACGGCGGGGCTGCCCCTTCTATCAGGACTGTTCTCTCGGGGCCATCCTCGGAGCCGTCCCACCACGAGCCCGGCACCCTCCAGCGCATCGATAGCAGAGCGTGGAGATGCAGTATGTGCGGCCTCATGCCAACATCGTCGCTCAGATGCTCGCCGCCGCTCCTGACCGGGTTGGTCGAAGCCATCAGATTCAGTACGGAGTCTCCTATCGGGTCATCGGCCAACTCGTCCAGCTGCTCGAGCACCCAGAGGAAGGCATCCCGCAGTTGCGGCGTGGCGTGGCTGCGCTGCTCGGCGAGTTGCCAGATAGTGCCATTCCGAATCGCTTCGCGGCAACGAGCCAACTCAGCCTGAGTGACCTCGAGGTTGTGGTGCGCGAGCAGGGTCGAGCGCTCATCGGAGCGCATCGCTCTGACTGCGTCAGGTTCGTGCCCGAACAGAGCGGCGGAGTGGGTCGGCCATTCACGAATGTCGGCCAGTTTGACCGTGCCTGTCGGGGTGAGCAGCCGGTCGTCTCGAGCGAAGATTGCGTAGGCCGCACTGTCGAACAGGTCAGCACCCAGTGCGATGGTCATCGGGAACAGCAGCGGATGGCCGCAGCCGAACAGATGGATGGGGCGATTGGGAGGGATGGTCGACCTCGCGGCGAGAAGTATGCGGAACAACTCCCGGTAGCGCTGTCTCTCCATCAGCGGGACGATGCCTCCGATGGGATGGACTGCGAAGCCACGGTGCTGTCCCGCGGCGGAGCCCATCAGAATGCCCCCTCTTGCCCTGAGATCGTCATGCAGGCCGCCTTGTACCGGGCCATTGAGTAGAAGCTTCTGACCGGCGGTATCGAGCGACTGCTCGGCTCTAGCCGCTGTCTCCTCGACCGAGTGCTCGAGCTCGGACCGACTCATGTCGGGTCGGCCGAAGACATCGAGCATGGTTCCGATGTCAACGCCGATGTCACGCTGGAATGCGACTATCTCCTCTGCTCCGACCTCGACGTCGCCGTAGACATATGACTGGAATGCCCCGGAGTCGGTCACGACGACTCCTGGGAAGTCAAGCAGAGTGTGAATGCCGTCAGCCAGAGCCTGTTCGCGCAAATCGTCGTGCTTCCATATCACGTAGGAGTTGGTGATGAGAGCCTCAACGCCGTACCGCTCCCACATCTCCCGTGGCTCGATGGTGCGCAGGTTGGGGTTGACCACGGGGAGCAGCATCGGTGTGTTGAGTGCGCCGTGTCGGGTGTGCAGACGTCCGATTCTCGCAGCGCCGTCACAGGTCACCACTTCGAACAGGCCTAGGTCCTGCGCTCGGCACGGCTCGGGGTCTGGACGCGCAGACATGGAACCGGTGCGAAGCACCGGAAGCCATCAATCCTCGCTAACGCGGGCGATGACCCTGAGATTCACGTTTCCACCACTCAGAGTCAGTTCAACCCCGTCGCCGGTGTTGACCTCCAGCGTCGGGTCGTCGTCGAAGCCATGAGCGTACGGTACACTCAACAGCGAGGCGGCAGGGAGTGAGAGTGGGCAGACGTCGCGGTTGACTATGGCTGCGGGGCCCTTGCCTGTGTAGATCAGCCCCATCAGCACGAAGGGTGCTACAGTCGAGCCTGAGGCCTTCGGGTAGATCAGCACGGTGTCCTCGATTGCCGTCCCGTCGAGGGGGTGGCCGGGCTCCTCGATAACCCCAGTGTCGCAGTTGACGTACCCGAGGTAGGTGATCGGGACATCGGTCACGAGCGCCTTACCCGAGACACTCCACTCGCTCTGGCTCGGGATCCCCCTGCCTGAGGATTCGTGCTCGCCGCTGCGGTGCGACTTGGCGGAAGCCATGGGCTTAGCCGCCCTGGCTCCAAGCACCGGTCTCTCACCCCCTATGAGCATAGGGTCGAAGGCGTGAGCGACGCACTGATCGATTGGGGTCACGCTCGTAGGCATGCGATTGAGGCCGCTCGTCAGGTAGTGCTCGGCCTTGAGCGAGTTCGTCAGCAGGTGGTTGTAGTGCAAGCGGTTGTATGGGGTGACCTCGGGGCAGGTGTCGCGCAGAACCAGTGCTCCAGCCTCCTCCAGCACGTCCAAAGTGCCGTCGGCGGCGATGAGGTCGTGGTTGTGGCCGCTCATGAAGACCCAGAGCCGCTGGTCGGGAATCTTCTCGCCCAGCTCCATCCGCGCACGGACGGCCGCCGCGGTCGCACGAGCCTCGCCGACGCTCGCCTGGGGACAGCCGATCACGACGAGGTCGACCTGCCCCTTAGGGGAGAGTTCGTGGTAGCGCTCAGCAAGGTCCGCCTCGGTGAATGTCAGCTCACCCTGATAGCCGTCGACAGTGGGGGCGTCGGCAGTGTGTCCATCTGCCCATAGCAGCGGGCAGCCGTAGTTTGCAGCCGCTGAAGTGAGTGCTTTGCGCATCTCGAAGTTGGCCCACTCGGGAAGTCCTGTGATGCGAGGAATCGGACCCCAGGGCAAGTCCCACTCAGGGAGTACCTGCTTGCCTATCCAGTCGCCAAGCACACTCCAGTCGGTGATATCGGCCATCTTGCACTCGACGTGAACATGGATGTTGGGGGCGCGGTTTGAGGGGATATGCAAGCCCCAGAAGGGAGCCCATCCAGTTAGGGCAGAGGCAAGTGCCGAGAGGCCGGACTCGCGGTTGGTGACCAGTGAGGTGTAGGAATTGGAGAAGCATACAGCGTTGGACTCGGCCCACGAGCCGATGCCCTCTCCTGTGTCCACGCCCCTGTCGTAGGGCGTGCAGGACAGAGTCGCCTCGATTCCGAGGTTCGAATACGCATGCACGATTTCGAACTGCTGCTCCAGGAAGCCTGGGTGGTCGATGCCCATCTCCTCCATGCGCTCGTGGTCGCAGCCAGCGGAGTTCAGGGTCGTCGGGATTGCTACCTTGCCCTCAGGGTCACCGGCGAGGTCCGAGAGGAAGCGGCGCAGTCCGTGTCCGCCGGTGATCACGCTCACCCCCGAGACATGCGCGTGCTCCACGCGAACGAACTCGCTGGCTCCCGCTGTAGATGCCAGATCCACCACTAAGCGAGCGGCCTTCTGCTTAGTCGGGCCATGCCCGCCTTCGAGCATCGAGCGCAGGTCATCTGGGATGTCCACGCCTAACTCCCGTATGGTGGTCCCCTTCAATACGACGCAATCGGATTATCGAATCGGTTCTTTTCAAATCGGGTTGCTGGATGGCATTTGCACCGAGATTGGCGAGAATATGGGCACTAGTCGCCATCGGCACGCTGCCGCTGAGCCTCGATGGCCACTACGGCCATCGGCGCCTGTAGGTTGTAAGAGGGGACGAAGCCGCTCATCGGTATGCGGACCACGAGGTCCGATGCAGCGAGCATATCATCAGGAATCCCGTCATGCTCGCCGCCCACGATCAGCATCACATCACCAGTCAGGTCAGCATCCCACGGGTCGGCTTGGCCGCTGTCCTCGACTGCTATCACCCTGAACCCCGAAGCCTTGGCTGAATCGATGGCTTGCGAGCCGTCAACCCAGTGCACGGGCATGAACCGGTGGGCCTTCATAGAGGCGCGCAGGGCCGCCTTGCGCTCGCTGTGGTTTAGTTGGCAGTCAACGAACACGGCATCAGCGCCGCTGACCTCAGCGGTGCGGATGGTGAAGCCGATGTTGACCGGGTAGCGCGCCCCGGCGAGCATCCAGACCAGTCCGCCTCGTTCGAGTACTTCTTCGAGGCTCGCGTCGGGATTGCGGCCGACCAGTGCGAGCACCTCTGGGGTCTCGTCGTGGGTGTCCCTCGCCATCCTCCAGACATCACTGCTGGAGCCTTCCCTGACAGGAATCCCTCTCTCCTCAGCGATGGCCCTCAGGCGCGCCACTCCTGGGTTCTGGGAGTCACGGCGCACCAGCAGGAGTGAAATCTCCTCATCGGCGTCGAAAGCATCGCTTACCTCGTCGACGCCGCACCTCTGCATGGAGCCAGATGGGGGCCTGTAATACAAAGGCTGAACCCACGGGAGTCTA
>JAKUUO010000006.1:39750-67110 GCA_022448665.1 Candidatus Thalassarchaeum betae
CCTCGTCATAGCCCTGAGCGGCGATGCTCTCGGGCGAGGCCATGTCTTCGATGAGAGCGTGGAGGATGGCGTCGAGCGTGGCGTAGGGAGGGAGGCTGTCCTGATCGACCTGGTCGGGGGCGAGCTCGGCTGAGGGTGGCTTGGTGATGGTGGACTCGGTGATGGGAGGCGGGTTGCCCATGGATTCAGCGTCGGCGTTGATGGCCCGGGCCAGCTCGTAGACCTGGGTCTTGTAGAGGTCTCCGAGAGGCGCGTAGCCTCCGTTCATATCGCCGTACAGGGTGCAGTAGCCGACCGCCAGTTCCGACTTGTTGCCCGTTGCCACCGCCATCGAGCCGCGCGCGTTAGCAGCGCCCATCACCAGCATCCCTCGTATGCGCGCCTGCAGGTTCTCCGCAGCCACCGGGTCGCCCGAAACCAACTCTCCCGCCAATGCCTCCTCGGCCTCCTCGTGAAGCTCGTTGATCGGCACTGATAGCATCTCGATTCCGAGGGCTTCGGCGGTCGCCACCGCATCGTCGATCGAGTGCTGGCTCGAGTGTCTGCTTGGCATTGAGAGGCCCAGCACACTTGCCGATCCGACCGCGCGCGCGGCTACCGCCGTGCACACCGCCGAGTCTATGCCCCCGGACATACCGAGGACGAGGCTCTTGATGCCCGACTTGCGGCAGTAGTCGCCCAGCCCCGTGGTGATCGCGCTCAGCAGGTCAGCCCCGCTGTCGGGTGCAGTCGGCTCGTCGCCCGGCGCGACCATTTGCACAGCGCACCGGCAATCAGGTCCGCATTCGCCCTCAGGCCAAGGAATCCAAGCGGCCGCCGATGGGTCGTCGAGGTCGACGAGCATCACGCCCATGCACCAGCCGGGCGCCTGCACGACGGTTCCGTCGGGCCATGCGACCAGTGAGCGGCCGTCGAAGATCAGGTCGTCGTTGCCACCGACCTGATTGCACAGTGCGAACGGGTGGCCGAGGGTGGCTGCGGCGGCTCTTGCCAGCGCTGCGCGCTCGCCCTCCTTGGCAAGGTGATATGGGCTCGCGGAGAGGTTGACGGTGAGTTCGAGCGGCCCATCGCGCTGCTGCCACTCCGCCAGCTGCTCTATGGGGTCTGTGCGGTAGTCGCTGGGCACATCACCCACATGCTGCCATGCGTCCTCGCAGATGGTCACCCCGAGGTGCATGCCGGCTGCGGTTGCAAGGCCCGCGTCGAGGTTGGGTTCGAAGTAGCGGGCCTCGTCGAACACATCGTAGGTCGGCAGCAGCTGCTTGCGGCAGGTGACTTCGCCGCTGCCACCGGGTCCGACGCGCACCGCGCCGTTGGCCGGCTTGGTGCGCTCGCTGCCCGAATCGATGGGCGAGCCGACGAGTAGGGGTATCGGCGAGTCCACTGCGCTGGCAGCGACCTGGCACTGCTCGACGAAGCCGTCCTCGAGCAGCAGGTCGCGGGGCGGATACCCGCACACTGCGAGCTCGCAGGTCCACGCGACCGAAGCCCCGTTGCTCGCCGCCAGAGCGGCTGCTCGCTCTATCTCAGCGACATTGGATTCAATGTCCCCGACGGTCGGATTGAGTTGCAGGAGCGCTACGACCTCGCCCATCAGTACTCAGGGGGGAACGGGGGCATTCAAGGTTGCCGGATGTCGTTCCTAGGAGCACTACGAGCAGCACGAGGAGCGTGAGCGGAGATGCGTGTGCCGGAGTCAGGGTTCCCGCGACTGAGATGTCCGCTGGTGCCTCGATCAGGGGGATCTCGACCATCCAGATGTCGAAGTCCCCAGAGCGGTCCGAGTGGAAGGCGATGTGGCGGCCGTCGGCTGACCAAGTGGGATGTGCGTCAATCGCCGTGTCGGAAGTCAGGCGGTGCAGCCCCCCGTCGGAGAGCGAGAGGACGTAGAGGTCACCGTTGATGCCGCGCACGGAGTTGTAGACGACGTGCGAGCCGTCCGGAGACCATGCCGGGTAACCGTCCTGATAGTCGTCGAAGGTGACTTGGGTCGGCCCCTCTCCGTCCGAGGACACCACCCAGATGTCGTTGCTGCCGCCCTGGTCCGACTCGTAGACTATCCAATCACCGTCCGACGACCAGCGCCCGCAGTGCTCCCTCGCACCCGTGCCCACGAGCTTGAGCGGTGGGCCCGTCGGCTCCCCGGTCTCGCTCACGGGAACCTTCCAGAGGTCCATCGTGCCATCCCTGTTCGAGTAGAAGATTATCTCAGTGCCGTCCGGCGACCACCGGCCCGAGTCGTCGAACGCCGCGTTGTCGGTTACCCTGTGGGTCTCACCCGTAGAGATGCTCGCCGTGAAGATCTCCATCTGGTGGCTGTCCGATTCGCTGTCGCGCACCCAGGAGTTGAACACCACGTGGCTGCCATCAGGGGACCAACCCGGATAACCGTGGTACCTCTGCTCGGTGGTCACCAGCGAAGGCTCGCTGCCATCCGGTGACAATCTGTATATCTCATAGGTGCCCTCTTCTAGGTCCCTCGAGGACTTGAACAGCAGAGTGTCGCCCTCGGTGTTCCACTCCGGCTGGATGTCCTCGGCGGGGCTGTCGGTCAACCTCTGGGGAAAGATTGCTGTGAAGCTCAGCCCTCCAGCGTCGTGCGTACCCACTCGGATCTCGAGCTCGAGGGCGGCTGGGGACCCAGTCCCGTCGGAGTAACCCGAGGCGTCGATATCGAAGGAGACTGAGTCCGCCACTGGCTCGGTGGCCTCCAATTGGCCATTCACCCACAGTTCGAGTGATTCCTCATCGAGGTCGCCCGTTGTGGATACGGTGACCTCGACCCAATCTCCCTCGACCCAATCTCCCTCGGAGGGAGATAGGAATGCAATCCCGTAGTCTACCTGCGTGTCGTCATCCTGTGTGTCACTTTGACCGGCCGGTCCCAATTGCTGACTTGATAGGGCGACTAGCAGGAGGGCGACCATCACCACCGGGAACCAAGGAGCCTGCCGGGAAATCTCGGTCATCGACCGATGTAGAAGACGCGGGCATTCAAGGTTGCCGGAGCCTCAGTGGCACGCTGCATCGTACTTCTTCAGCCGCCAGTAGTTGTACGGCCACGGAGTGAGGAATCCGACGACCAGCATCAGTGGTATCGCGAAGTAGTTCAGCCCGAGCTCTCCGGCTGTGAACAACAAGTCGGTAATCTCCATCGCGATCTCCATCATCAGCATCGATATGAACGACATGCCGAGAGCCGTTGACAGGGCGTTGCTGAAGTCCATCTGCCCCCGCATCAGCAGACTGGTCTCGAGCATCACGCTGGTTACGAGCCCGTTTATGAGCGGCAAGACGGCGTAGAAGTACCACATGCTCGAGTACATCGCGAGGTCTGCTGTGATTCCTGAGTACGAGTAGTATGCAAGCGTGCCGAATTCGCCAATCGAGCAGCCGATTAGGCACCACTTCGTGTTGTTCGCGGACTTCCTCCAGACGTCTCCGTCTCCCCAGTTGAAGTCGACGCTGGCGCCGTCGGCGGTGTAGCCCGCGCCGGTGATCGCCGCTACCATAGAGTCGCGGCCGGTCCCGGAATGCGAGACGACTGCCTGACCGGTCTCGTGGGAGACCTCGGCGCTGAGGACCCCTTCCAGCCCTTCGAGAGCGTCCCTGACCCTGCCCGAGCATCCGGTGCAGGTCATTCCTCCTACCGCGATAGTCGCCGTCTGAGACACGCTCGACCGTCCCGACGGGCACTCTTGAATCCTACTAAACGACGAATTCGCCCTATGGGCGAACGGGGCATCTTCAATACAGCGCCGTAGGTCGCCGGGCCGATGGGCGTACCCGAACCAGCCGGCGGCCTCGACCCGGTCGCCCTAGAGACTGCCTTGATGGAGACATGGAGCGAAGAGGGGACCTTCGAGGCGACCATCGAGGCGCGCCGAGACGGCGCCAGCCCCTTCACCTTCCTCGAGGGGCCGCCCACGGCCAACGGCCGACCGGGCATCCACCACGTCATCTCGAGGCTGTTCAAGGACATGGTATGCCGATGGAAGACCATGGAGGGGCACGTCGTCGAGCGCAAGGGGGGCTGGGACACCCACGGCCTGCCCGTCGAGATAGAGGTGCAGAAGAAACTCGATCTGATGTCCAACGAGGCCATCGAGGCCTATGGCATGGAGGCGTTCAACGAGAGGTGCAAGGAGAGCGTCTGGACCTACGAGGAGGCGTGGCGCGAGATGACCGAACGCATGGGCTTCTGGATTGACATGGACGACCCCTACGTTACGCTGCACGACGAGTATATCGAATCCGCATGGTGGTCACTCAAGCGGATGTTCGAAAAGGGGCTGCTGTTCCGCGGACACAAGGTCCTGCCCTACTGCCCCCAGACGGGGACTAGCTACTCCACCCACGAGGTCTCTCTGGGCTACAAGGAGGTCTCGGAGCCTGCTGTCTACATCAAGTTCGAACTCGTCGACGATGATGCCTCCGTCCTCGCTTGGACGACCACGCCGTGGACCCTGCCGGGCAACGTGGGGCTCGCCGTCGGCCCTGATGTCACCTACTGCCGCATCCGCATCACTGAGCCACCTGCGGGCTCGTGGGAGGGCCGTGGCGGTGCCGAGGTCGGAGAGGAGATGATTCTCGCCAAGGACCTGCTCGCAGACGTCCTGCGCCACCAGATCGAGGTCGTCGACGAGTTCCCGGGCTCGCAACTCATCGGCAAGGCCTACCGCCCTCTGTTCCCCGACGCGGTTGAGCGGGGCGACTCCGAGAGCGCCTGGACGGTCGTCGCTGCCGACTTCGTGACCACCACTGACGGGACGGGCGTGGTCCATACCGCAGTGATGTACGGCGAGGAGGACTACAACCTCGGAATGGAGGTCGGCTTCCCGGCTCAGCACACCGTGGGCATAGACGGCGCCTTCGTCGCCGGGACCCATCACCTGCTCGACGGTCGCTACGTCAAGGACTGCGATTCCGACATCATCGACCACCTCGCCGAACAGGGCCTGCTCTATCGCGAGCACACCTATACCCACGACTACCCTCACTGCTGGCGCACCGACCACCCACTGCTGTACTACGCGATGGACAGCTGGTTCGTCCGCATGACCACGGTGCGCGATGAGATAATGCAGTACAACTCTGAGGTCGAATGGGCCCCCAAGTGGACCGGCACCAAGCGCATGGGAGAGTGGCTCTCGAACATCAAGGACTGGGCGATCAGCCGCGAGCGCTACTGGGGCACCCCTATCCCCGTGTGGATCTGCCCAGACTGCAGTCACGAGCACTGCATAGGCAGCATCGAAGAGATGACCTCGATGATGACCGATGGTTCGCCTCTGCCCCCAGAGTTGCACCGGCCTTACGTGGACGACGTCAAGCTGCACTGCCCCTCGAGCGGCTGCTCGGGCGAGATGGTGCGCGAGCCCTACGTCATGGACTGCTGGTTCGACTCTGGCTGCGCCTCGTTCGCCCAGTGGCACTACCCGTTTGAGAACAAAGACAGGTTTGACGGCTCGTTCCCGGTGGACTACATCTGCGAAGCCGTCGACCAGACGCGGGGCTGGTTTTACTCGCTCCTCGCCGTCTCGACAGCGGTGTTCGACAGCACCTGCTACCACCGCTGCCTCTCTCTAGGCCACATCCTGGACAAGGAAGGCAAGAAGATGAGCAAGTCGAAGGGCAACGTCGTCGACTCGTGGGACCACTTCAACAAGGAGGGCGCTGACTCGATCCGTTGGTACATGACCACGCAGAGCGCGCCGTGGTCTCCCACCAATTTCAACCCCAATGGGGTTCGAGAGTCCTACGCCAAGATGTTCCTCACATTGTGGAACGTCTACCGCTTCCACGCCGATTACGCCGCACTGGACGGTTTCGATGCCGACGACGAGTCTGGCTACGTCGCTGTGTCTGAGCGCAGCCCGCTCGACCGCTGGGTGCTGTCGAAGGCGTGCGCGATGGCAGAGGCGTACCACGAGCACTTCGAGTCTTGGGACTTCCACAAGGCCGGCCGGGGGCTCGAGGACTTCGTCGTTAATGACCTCTCCAACTGGTATGTGCGACGCTCGCGCCGCAGGCTCTGGGACGAGGCCGACAGCAACGACAAGCGAGCCTGCCAGCACACGCTGCACGAGGCTCTGCTGCAGGTCTGTCGCCTGATGGCGCCGGTCGCTCCGTTCATGTCCGACAGGATTCATCGCGATCTCGCCGGCTCGTCTGTCCATCTGGCCGACTGGCCGGTCGGCTCGACGCTGGTCGAGCGTAGCCTGCCTCCACGCGACTACGGGCTGGAACAGCAGATGTCACTCGTGCGCGCGCTCGCCGAAACGGGCAGGCGCGTCCGGGTCGAGGAGGGGCGCCGGCAGAGGCTGCCGTGCCGCAACGGCTGGATCATCGGCGGCCCTGACCTCGCTGACTTCCACGAGATTCTGGCAGAGGAGCTGAATGTCGAGAGCCTGATGACCGAGGATGACCTCGACCGTTTCCAGAGGATCGTGCTCGAGCCGAACAGGAAGACGCTGGGCGCCAAGTGCAGGTCCGATCTGCCGGCGGTGCTGGCCAAGCTGGAAACCGCTGACCCGGACTCGCTCCTACTGGAGGTCGAGGCCGGCATCGCCGCCCTCGCTGGATACCAGATAACCATGGACGACATCGAGGTGCGCCGCACCGAGAAGGAGGGTTACTCGGCCGCCACTCTGGCTGACGAGGACTTCGGCGACGTCTCGCTGGTGCTTGACATGGCCATCGACGGCGAGCTGATGTCGCGCGGGCTCGCACGCGACGCCATCCGCAGAATCCAGTCGAAGCGCAAGGAACTGGACCTCGCCGTTGAAGATACAATCGCACTGTCGTTGTGGATAGACGGTGGCGAGTTGGCCGACGAGGATTGGTCGCATGTCCAGAGCGAGACCCGCGCCGGCAGCGCAGTGCTCAACGAGGGCGCGGCGCCTCTTGATGCGGACTCGTTCGAAATCGATGGCATCGGAGTCACTTTCACCGTAGGCTAGTGATCAGGCAACTGCGGGGCCGTATCTGACGGGAAGCAGCATCTCGACACCGAACAGCGGGTCGGGGTCGGTCGAGTCGTGGTAGGCGATGAACGCGCCGCCGTCAGGAAGGATGCCCATGCTGGCGAAGTCGAACCTGATGTCGTTGCCCGCGCCCGAGGTCGAGTCGAGGTCGCCGAGCCCGAGGTGGGTCTTCATGTCGGGTACGAGGCTCTCCGAGTACTCCCTGACGTGCCATGCGACGTCGACGTCAGGACCCTCGGCGCTCTGGTAGCGGACGTTGAGCACGAACAGGTCCTGAGCCCCGTTGGCGTGGAACTCCCACTCCTCCAGTTCCGTTGCGACTGAAGACAGATTGTAGGTCTGGTTGGTCCAAGTCAGGCCGCCGTCCCATGAGAGCATGTGCTGGAGCACGGTGCCTGCTGCGGTTACGCAGTGGAGCGCCGTTGAGGAGTCGAAGGAGCAGTACTGCGAAGGCAGACTGCTGCCGTTGGCATTGGTCGCAGCCCACCAGCTGAGCGAGGTGTCGAGGTATGCATCCACTCCTCCGTCGAAGTAGTTGGGGAAGTACAGGCCGCCCGAGGGCACCGGGAAGGAGCGCATCTCCTTGTGCGGCTTGGTGTAATCCCACTCGACACCGAGCTCTTCGAAGTCGAGGTCGACCTCCATCACGTCGAGGTTGGCATCGCGATCAGGGAAGTCGAAGTTCTGGTAGTTCAACCCGTCAGTGCTAATCTGCCCGCCACGGTTGGCCACTTGGTGCCAGAAGTTGCTGATGACGAGGCTGGCCCACGGCCCGCTGCCGTAGATGCTGCTGATGGGACCCGTGACCTCAACCTGCCACGACCTGTCGTAGAAGGCCTCCGGGGGCCGGTTGTAGCACCAGCTCCAGTCCTCGTCCTCTGCGTCGTAGAAGAAGGCGTAGAACTGGTCGGCTCCGCTGGTGCTCGGGTACGGGAACCAGCCCATCGCGATGAGGTCGCCATTGGTGGCCTGAACGATGCTGCCCTCTCCCAGTCCCTCCTGCCCCGGAACCGTGGGCTTGGGCAAATAACAGCCGAACTGCGAGAAGATGGTGGGCTGCCACTCTTTCCAGGTCAGCCCCCTATCCTCGCTCCAAGTCGGGTATTCGCCGCCGAAGTTTAGTATCCAGCCCTCCTTGGTGGCGGCCAGGTAGTGCTCGCAGCAGTTGCCGCCGTGCTCATTGCCGTAGACCGTCCAAGTAGAGTTGCCCCAGGTATCGTTGCTGAACGGCGCACCTACGGTGAAGTTCCGAGGATCCTCGTAGGACGATGGGGTGTCGATGTAATTGTAGCCAGAATCCCATGGCGCCAGGCTATCCTCTCCGACCTCGCCACCACCGAAGCAGCCTGCAAGCGTCATGCTAGAGACCATCATCACCGCGAGCACCACTCGCGACACTCGCGCTCCGGCCATGCTCCAACCCCGTGAGAAGGCCGTATTTCGCACTTCGCACTTCGCACGTGATGCGCCCTGCAACGCAGGGCGGTGGGGTTCAAAGCCTGAAGCGAGGCGTTAGCGGGCCATGCGCGCAGCAGTCATGTCCGCAATCCTACTGATGCTGATGACAAGTCTGGGCCCAGTAATGGTGGCATCTGCGCAGACTGCGCCCACCGATGCGATTTACATCAACGAAATCCTAGTCTCTCCTAACAACGAGCAATACGACGGCACGGACTGGAACGGCGACGGTTCGATGGGGACCTACAACGACCAGTTCGTAGAACTGCACAACCCCACTTCCGATGCAATAGACATCGGTGGGTGGTGGCTCGACGACATCTCCGACGGTGGTTCGCCGGCATGCAGCATCGGCTGGGGCACCGTCCTTGAGGCGGGTGCCTACATCGCCTTCTACAGATCCTGGACGGGAATAGAATTCGACTTCTGGGACGGGGACACCGTTCGCCTGCTCGATGGCTCGGGCGCCGAAATCGACTCGGTGAGCTACGAGGGCGAGGACTCGGACTGGGATGTCCCCTACGGATACGACTCGTTAAGCGGTAACTGGGCCAAGTTGTCTGAGGGCAGCCCGACCCCGGGAGGCGCCAACGACCTAGAGTGGGGGGGCGCCAACCACCTGCAGGGCAACTGCTACCCTCCGCAGGACCACGTCCACAGCGGGGCGTACATCCTTGAGGGACGCGTAGTGACGATGGTCTCCGAGAGCGATGTCATCGAAGATGGGCGAGTACTGGTTCGCGACGGCATAATCGAAGCAGTTTGGAGTGCCGCGGAAGGTACGCCGGCAACTGCAGCAGGTGTCATTTCGATTCAAACCAGCGGCACGATCTACCCCGGATTCATTGATCCTCACAACCATGCAAAATACAACCTAATTCCGCTCTGGGACCACGGGACAAACGGATGGGATAACAGATACCAATGGCAGTCCTACTCGGGCTATAGTGATGCAAAGGACATTGGATGCTCACTATACGACTCATCCGCGATGCGATTCGCCGAACTGCGAGCGGTCGCCGGTGGCAACACCGCGCTGCAGGGCAGCAGCACATCCTCCACCGACACCTTCGAGACTATGCTCGCGCGCAACATTGAACTCTACAACTTCGGCAAGGACTACATCCACACCAAGGTCACCGAACTGGAGTCGGACTACTCCGGTCAGCACATCAAGGACGGTAACTCCTCGGGCGAGCTCGATGCTTGGTTCCTACACCTCGCCGAGGGCGTCGATGAGTCGAGTCGCGCCGAGTTCGACATCCTCGTCGCTAACGACCTGCTCGTCGGCGAGGTCGTCATTGTCCACGGCACTGGTCTGACGCAGACCGAGCTCTCAGCGCTTGGAGATGTGGGCGGGAGCCTGGCTTGGTCGCCGACCTCGAACCTGCTGCTTTACGGCGACACCACGGACATCGCGACTGCGAAGGCAGAGGGTGTGAACATCATGATCGGGCCCGACTGGGGGCCATCGGGCTCCAAGAGCTCGATGCACGAGTTGAAGACCGCTGATTGGTGGGATGACAACGTCCTCGGCGATGTCTTCACCGATTACGAACTGGTTCAGACAATCACCACCAACATCGTCGACGCCATCGGCTGGTCCGAGCATACGGGCCGCATCCAGGAGGGGCTGGCCGCCGACCTAGTCGTGCTCGACACCTTCCGCTCTGACCCGTACCGCAACGTCGTCGACGCAATCGATCCCGACGTTCGCCTGGTCGTCGTGGGCGGACTGGCGGTCTACGGCGACGTCGACATCATGGAGGCGATGGACGACGAAGTGGAGATAATCGAGGGCGTGGGCTTCACCAAAGCCACCGACATCACCTACGACGGCGTGCCGGAAGCGCAGCAGACCTACGCCGAAATGCTCACTGCGCTTCAAGAATGCAACCAAGGCGCTGGCGTGCCGCTGGAGTACCTGTTCACGCTGGGGGATGAACGCTACTTCGACGTACTGAACCGATCACTTACCTTTCAGAGCGGTAGGAGCATAGACCTCTGGGGGGACTACTACGACGTAGAGCTGAACGAGGACGGGCATCGTGTCGATGGCACTGTCGCCGGAGCCGGTCCGATTGACACCACCCCTCCGAGCAACGGCGGCTCGGAGGACACCGAGACTGCTTGTAGCGACGGGGTGGATAACGACGGCGACCCATACGTGGACTGCGACGACTTCGACTGCAGCGACACCGCGGTGTGCGGGGGCGAGGACAACCAAACTCCGGTCCCCGAGCCCGAGCTGCCGGTCCTGTGGCCTACCTACGGTCCGCGCGGAGGCACCATTCCACACCTGACCACCATCGAGGAGGGCATCCACCTCGAGGAGTGCCAGTCTACCGAGGAGACCCTCGCTGAGGCAACCGTGACTGCGACCCCGGCCAGCAAGGTCCTGCTGTGCGGCGCGATTCTGATCGTGATGCAGCCTACTGACGAGTGCATCGAGGCGGGCAACTCGTTCTGCAACCTCGAAGTGGCCGACGCGGTGTCCGTGCCCGCGCACCTGTGCTCCGACTCCGGGGCCTATCCCGATGAGGTAACCTGCCGTGCTGCATACAAATTCATCGATGCCGAGGACGAGCCTGGGCCCGAGCCTGAGCCAGAGCCGGAGGAAGAGAGTTGGATGGACGGACCTTTCTACTGGGTGGCTATCTTCGTCGCTCTGGCCGTGATTGTGGGCTCGATCGGGATAGTCAACTCCAACCTGCGTGAGCTCTCAGGACGCGAGCCGTCCGTGCTCGTGGAAGAGGAGTGATTAGGCCAAGTGCCAAGTCGGCCCGTCCGGGCCGTCCTCGACTACGACGCCAATTGTGGTGAGCTCGTCGCGAATCTCATCGGCGCGCGTCCAATCACCGCCTTCGCGCGCGGTCTCCCGCTCAGCCAACAGCGCCTCGACCGCGGCTGCTACCTCCTCCTTCGCTGATATGGTTTCGGCAAGTGTGGCCAAGACCTCGTCGCGGGACGGGAGTAGTCCGAGCGCATCACCCGCGTGGCTCTCCAACCAGACCGCGACATCGGTGCCCGCGCCCGAAGAGACGACGCCCTGAATCTCGATGATTGCCGCTCGGGTGTTGAAGTCGTCGTCCATCGCGGCAGTGAATCTCTCGCTCGCGCCGACTAGATCGGCGCCCGACTCTCCATCAGCGCTCAAAGAGGCGCCATAGGCGGAGACCAGTCTGCCGTAGTGGGAGCCGGCATCAGCGATGAACTCTGGAGTGAGGTCAATCGGGTTGCGGTAGGGGACACTCAGCAACGCGTAGCGCAGCGACAGCGGGTGGTGACGCTCGAAGGCCTCGCTGACGGTCCAGAAGTTGTCTAGGCTCTTGCTCATCTTCTCACCGTCGATGTTGACGAAGCCGTTGTGCATCCAGTAGCCGACTACAGGCTCGCGGCCTGTGCAACACTCGGACTGGAAGATCTCGGCTTCGTGGTGGGGGAATCGGAGGTCGTGGCCGCCGCCGTGGATGTCGAACTGCTCGCCGAAGTGCTTGAGCGACATCGCAGAGCACTCGATGTGCCAACCCGGTCTGCCTGCCCCCCAAGGGCTGTCCCACGACGGCTCGCCCGGCTTGGCGAGTTTCCACAGCGCGAAGTCGCGATGGTCCCGCTTGCCCGATCCGGTGTCCCCGACGCGCCCGCCGGCACCGGCTCGAACCATCTCGAGAGTCTGCCCGGTAAGTTGCCCGAACTTTTCTGGGGCGGTGTCGATCTCGAAGTAGACTCCATCGTCACCGATGTACGCATGGCCCTTGTCGATTAGCGTGGACACCATGTCGATGATCTCTGGAATGGTCTCGGTCACTCTAGGGTAAGAGTCCGCTCTGAGGACGTTCATAGCGTCCATCACCTCGTAGAAATCGGCTATGTTGCGGTTGGCGACTTCAGAGTAGTCGACCCCCTCGGCATCCGAGATTGCCAGAATCTTGTCGTCGATGTCGGTGAAGTTCTGCACGTAGTCGACATCGTAGCCGCTCGCCTCCAACCACCTGTGGACCACATCGAAGGCGAGGTAGCAACGGGCGTGTCCCAGGTGGCTCGGTGTGTACGGTGTGATGCCGCAGACGTACATCCGCACCCTGCCGTCCTCGATGGTCCTCAACTCGCGCTTCTCGCGCGAGCGCGTGTCGTATACCATGAGTGCCATTCTAGGCGGACTGCGCGGCTTACCCGTCATCAACCCCGCGCCGCATCGACGAGTGCGGAGTACAGTACGTCATGCCCGGCGCGCTCGGGGTGCCACTGCACTCCGAGGCAGAATCTCAGGTCCGTCCTCTCAACGGCCTCGATGAGTCCGTCATGCTCGGCGACGGCAGTGACGGGCAGGCTTCCTGCGTCAGCAACGCCCTGATGATGGGTGGAATTGACGGTTATCGACGTCCCCATCAGGCTCGCCAGCAGAGAGCCCTCCTCAGCAGCGACTTGGTGCTCGGTCTCGACACCGTCGAAGCCTCCGTGCGCCTCATGCCCGGGAGTGGTGTTGAGGTGCTGGTGCAGATGCCCGCCGTGCATTACGCTCAGGAGCTGCATCCCCCTGCATACACCGAGGAAGGGTATGTCTCGTGCCATGGCCTCGCGGATCAATGCAATCTCGGTGGCATCCTGCTCCGGGTAGAACTCCTCGGTCATCGACTCCGGCTTCTGCCCGTAGCTGTCGGGGCATAGGTCGGGCCCACCGGATACCACCAGTCCATCGATGCCATCGAGAAGTTGGGTCATGTCGCCTGCTGGAGGGATGATCAGTGGCGTTCCGCCGACCCTGTCTATGGCCGAGACGTAGGCCGACGGCAGGATGGCTGCGTGCCTGTGCCAGTTCCCATAGACGGTGTCACGCAGAAAGCAGGTGATGCCGATGA
The DNA here is from genome assembly GCA_022448665.1 of Candidatus Thalassarchaeum betae. Taxonomy (GTDB): domain Archaea; phylum Thermoplasmatota; class Poseidoniia; order Poseidoniales; family Thalassarchaeaceae; genus Thalassarchaeum. The sequence goes on from JAKUUO010000006.1 coordinate 53,054, forward strand.
CGGGTCGCACTCAATCACCTGACGCTTCCCTGAGTTTCCGAGCGTGCCTGAATGACATGATGCCGGCAGTCATGAAGCAGGCGCCCGTTACGATGAGCACGATGTGGGACGCTAGTGTCAGATTCGACATTTCATTCCACCCAGTGATTACGCGAGTACCTCCTAGTACCATCAGAAGAGCGACGACCATCGCTGCGTGCATGTAGTGGTGTAGGTTGGCCTCATTCCTATCGGCTAAGATGCCGAGCATTAGAAGTGGGGCGCCTAGGAAAGCTGGAATCATCGCCGTGATAGAGGGGGGGTCCGCATTCTGCAGGAAATAAGCAGCGATGCCCCACAGAACCAGAAAGCCGCCATCGACTCTGGCTAGTTTTGGCACGGACCATCCGAAGAAAGTGAACTCGTCGCTCATACAATCACTAACGGCAGTTTCTTTTTGATGTTCGCGATTGGGCAATCTTCTCCAATATTCGAATCACTACCCTCTATCCTGAGTTAAATGAACCCAGCTTGACTGGAGCTCCAGATACGGGCTTTACCGGATTTCTTCTGATATTGCTCGTGGATGTCGGCATCCCGAGAGACGATCTGCTCCCACAGTATCTCGGCCACGTCCATCACTTCCATCTCGGCACCCACAGCATCCAAGCCATCCTTGACCATGATCGAGCAGAACGGGCATCCGACCGCCACCGTATCGCAACCGGTCTCAGCTAACTCGGCGGCGCGGATGACGTTGACGCGCTTGTCGGCGTCCTCCTCCATCCACATCTGCGCGCCTCCAGCCCCGCAGCAGAAGGAGTCCTGTCCGTGATTCTCGGTCTCCACGTCGACGCCGCCGATGACGTCCCTGGGCTCGTCGATTACCCCTCCAATGCGCCCGAGGTAGCACGGGTCGTGGAAGGTCACGCTACGGTCGTTATTCTCGACCTGCGGCAGCTTGCCCTCCTCCTGCAGTTTGGCGAGGATCTCTGAGTGATGGAAGACCTCGAGCTCGTCGCCGCCATAGTCGCCGTACTCCTTTCCAAGAGTGTGGAAGCAGTGCGGGCAGGAAGCCACTATTCGCTTGACTCCGAGCTCCTGGAAGGTCATCATGTTGGTCTCGGCGAGCATCTGGAAGAGGAATTCGTTGCCCGCCCTGCGGGCGGGGTCGCCCGAGCATCCCTCCTGCATGCCGAGGATGCCGACATCCAGTCCTGCCTCCTTCAGCAGGGAGATGGTCGAGCGCGCCACCTTCTGGTTGCGCTCGTCGAAGCTGGCAGCGCAGCCTACGAAGTAGATGTACTCGGCGGGCTCGCCGACCTTGACATCGAGGTCGGCGGCCCAGTCGGCGCGCTCGTGCGAACCGAAGCCGTATGGGTTTGAAGTGGAGTCCAGATTGTCAAACGCGACGTTGAGTTGATCTGGATACTCCATCGTCTCCATCACAGCGTTGCGGCGCAGGTCGGTCAGCTTGGGCACGTGCTCTATGTATAGGGGGCAGACGTCGACGCAGGCGTTGCAGGTGGTGCACGCCCAGACCGCCTCGTCGGTGATGCGCTGCATCATCGTCTCCTCGGGCTGCCCGCCGGACAGCAGCAGTGGCGCGTGCTCGTTGGCGTAGTCGCGCACGTCGTGGATGACCTGCATGGGGTTGAGCCCCTTCCCGGATGCATATGCCGGGCACACGTCCTGGCATCGTGCGCAGGAGGTGCATGACCAGCCGTCGATGAGCTGCCTCCAGGTGTAATCGGTGTAGGTGCTGGCCCCGAGTCCGAGGTCATCAGGGTCGATTTCCAAGATCTTCTCCATCGGAACCGCCTTGCCGTCATCGCCGACTGCGAGCGGCCGCATCTTGCCCGCCGGCTCGATGTCGTGGAAGAACACGTTGGGCACGGCCATCACCAAGTGCATGTGCTTGGACAGCGGTATGAGCACGAAGAAAATGCAGATTGAGAGCATGTGGATCCAGTAGGCCGCGACCACGGTTCCGTCAGCGAGACCCATTCCCCCAACCCAGTGCCCGATTGGTTCCCACTTGCTGGATGGGTCGTGAAATGACTCGACGATGAACGATGTCGTCGTGATGGAGAATATCAGGAACAGAATGATGTTGCCTTCGAGCTGTGATTCGTGCTCGAGCTTCTCAGGAGCGAAAACCACCCTGCGTATGAGGGCCGGCACGCAGCCGATGAAGGCCATCGTGTAGCCGAGCTCGACCATCCCGTTCCAAGGCCCGAACAGCGCATCGGGGAGGATCTTGTCAGAGAATGTATTCGCTGTGGCGAGGTCGAACATATCGGAAGCCAGCATCAGGAAGCCCCAGAACATCAGTACATGCATCGACCCGACGAATCTGTCCCTGAGGACGCGCTTCTGCCCCAGCCAGCCCGACATGAACTCGCTGAGACGCACGCGCCAAGAGCCGAAGCGGTCGTCGGGAGCTCCTAGCATCACTAGGCGAGCGGCCTTCTGCACCTGGTAGAGGAAGAATCCTATCGAGAGGCCGCCGATGAGCAGCAGGATGTGCCAGCCATCGAGTGGTCCGTATGACTGCAGCAGCGGATGGTCCATGGCAACTCCCTCTTGTCAGGCTACGCCTGACAGCACCACCGGAGTCGCAGCACGTCCTTGAAGCAACCGCCTCCGGGCAACCCAACCCTCATGGCCCAAAGGCCCAACCAACCGTCATGGCGCACGCATTCGCACCGGGGAAGTGCATCCTCTTCGGGGAGCACGCCGTGGTGTACGGCCACCCAGCGGTGGCCGTGGCCATAGACAGCGGAGTCGAAGTCAGCATAGAGGAGTCCGAGAGATGGACTCTCGAGGGCCTTCCCTTCGACTCCTCCCGGCACCCTCACATCTCCCATATCCTCGATGAGGTGTTCCAGTACGACGGGCCGTCGCTGAGAATGGAGGTCAAGAGCAGCCTGTTCTCGTCCGCCGGCCTAGGATCGTCGGCAGCTCTGTCCAATGCGATGGGCGCTGCGCTCCACTCCCACTTGAGACCGGGGCAGCCCCTTGACCCCATCGAGTTGGCCCGGATGGGACACTCGGCAGAGGCGCGAGCCCAACAGGGGCGCGCCAGTCCGATCGATACCGCAACCAGCGCGCTTGGCGGCTGCGTGGTGGTTTCGGGTGAGCAAATCGAGGGGACTCGTCACGTCTTCGACGCGAGCCTGACCACCCCCGAGGGCGAGAGGGAGTGGGCGATCAACGTGGTCGACCTGCCTGAGGATCTCGGAGAGGCCTGGCTGGTGATTGGCTACACAGGAGATAGCTCCCCCACTGGCAAGATGGTCGCTGGAGTGGCGAGCCTGCTCAAGGAGAAGCCGGGACTCGAGGCCGAGATGAGTGCCATAGACAGGATCACCCGGGCCGGGCTAACTGCTCTGTCTGTCGGCAACCTCGAGGCGGTAGGTATGGCGATGGACGCGTGCCATGAGAGATTGCAGCGCTTGGGAGTCAGCAGCCCTGCCCTTGAGGGACTTGTAGAAGCCGCAAGGCAGCACGCTCTGGGAGCCAAGCTCACCGGCGCTGGCGGAGGCGGCTGTATGGTGGCCCTTACCAAGAATCCCAAGAGGGTCGCGGAGGTTATCGAGATAGCCGGTGGGAGGCCCCTGATATCGAGACTCGGGGCTCCTGGGGTGCATCTGCTGGAAAATGGGGTCTAAATCGTCTCAGTCAATCGAAAATCCGGGCTCTTTTCATCCGCTAGCGTTTATAAGTAGCATATAAGTGCGCGGCCTATGCTAAGCGACGAAGAGCGACTCACTGTCGTCAATGTGGTCGCCTCCACCAGAGTGGCGGAGGAACTCGACCTTCCAGACATAGCCATCCAGCTGAACTGCGAGTACGAGCCCGAACAGTTCCCGGGTGTCGTATACAGGGTGAAAGAGCCCAAGCTCGCCATCCTGATGTTCCGTTCTGGGAGGGCTGTCTGCACGGGCGGCAAGAACAGGGCCAACATCCATACCGGCATCGAGATGATGACCAAAGACCTGAGGGCCGCGGGAATCGAGACCTGGGATCTCAAGGACGTCGAGATCGAGGTCCAGAACATGGTCGCCACCTACTCTCTGTTCTACCCTGAGGAGTACACCGGAGTGGCTAGGATGGATGACAACAACACCCGCGTCATCGACGGCCCCGATGGGATGCGCGCCGCTACCGACGAGGAGGTGAAGGCTGAAGACCCCCGCATCCGAGGCATCCGTGAGGGCGAGCCTCTGGCGGCACTGCCTCGCAAGCTGAATCTGAACAACCTCACCTTCCACCTGCCCTTCGACAAGGTCGAGTACGAGCCTGAGCAGTTCCCTGGTCTCATCTATCGCCTGGACTACCCCAAGGTCGTCTGCCTGATTTTCGGCAGCGGCAAGATGGTTATCACCGGAGCCCGGCACAAGGACGAGATCCTAGAAGCGGTCCAATTCATCCAGGATGAGTTGGCGGACCTGCTGTACTAGTTGAGGCCCGTAGGGGTGAGATTGATGCGTCCCTCGCCGTCCCGGCGAGGCATGCGCACGCGTGCGAGTCTCGCTCTTGGGCTTGCGATACTGATGCTGATGTCGGCTCAGTCCGGCGTTTTCATGGCACAAGATGCAGAGTCTGAGGAGCTCTACGACTTCCGTATGATGGAATCCTCCGTCAGAACCACCAATCTGGTCGATGTCCCCTCTTGGAGGATAAACGACATTTGGAACTACGACGGATACCTGGATGTTCGCGATTTTGTCTCCAGTTCTGGAGTCACTACAAATATCGAGTTCCTCGATGGTACTCTGACCCAGAGGGTCGCGGGCGTCTACAAGATGGACGTCGATGGCGTGGACACCTTAGTCTACAGAGTGGAGTCTAATGGCTACTACGAGGCCGAGGACGTAAATCTCGACGGAAACAATGGCGATCTAGTAGTCGGGATGGATACCGAGGAGATCTTTCGTGTCTCCGACCTAGCATCTATTCAATACACTGCTACTTTCGATATCGACTTCATCGTCCAGATACTGTGGTGGACCCAAACTGTCCACGTTGCCGACATGGTCGTCGATACCAGTTACTCACCTCCTCTGGAGGGGTATGACTTCCCCCTCAGCGTCGGAGAGGAGTGGGAGACCGACTACACTCAAGTTAACGACTTCAGTGGCTCGAGCGACTACGTAACCATCCCATCTGACAGTACCAGCAGTAACACCACCAGTTGGGAGGTCGTCAGCCAGGGCTATCCTGGAACCTTCTACAACGGCTGTGCGCAATCGTACAACATCACCAACTACGACCACGTCAATACGATCAAGCAGCAGACCGGCTACAAGTGGTTCTGCCCTGCAATTCGTGGCGATATTCGCTCCTCTACGGCCATTGCAGGAGTAGGGATCTACGCCGACCACGAACTCACGTCGTATCAGCCAGCAGGGCGCTACAAGCAGATCTCCGTCGAAGTCGCCCATCCCCTCTCACCGGTGGACTTCGAGATGTCCGCATGGGTCAATGCAACTAGTTTCAGCGGAACTGGGGGCGCGAACATGCCACTAGCAGGGCAGAGCCTAGAGTTTCGGTATGAGATTGGAGGGGACGTCCAGAACGTGACCACGGCCAGCAACGGCTCGGCATTCGTCACCTTCGACACAGGACACTTGGCTGACGACACCGAGAGCGAGACGGATCTCGGCAGTCACGGCGTGGTGGCTTGGATAACCGGGGAGAAGGTCGTAGGTGCTGCCACGATTACTATCGATCCGGATGTTCATCAGGTGGATCTGGTGGCACGCTCCGAGGGCGTCACTGTTGAGAGGACGAGGGGCAACAGGACGGTGACGCTCGACTCGAACATAGGATTCAACGCGATTTCCGGCGACCAGCTGATATTCAGTGTACCAGTCCTCAATAGAGGAATTATCGACTCCCCTGGGACCACTCTGATGGTAGAGGCCCCTGATGGCTCGACCTCCTCGACCTCCGTGCCTAGCCTGTCGAGTCTCGAGGAGTCGAGGGTGAACGTGAGTTGGACGGTTCCCGGGAACCACCCCTACGGCGACATCAGCCTATCCTTCGTCGTCGACCCCGACGAGCAGATTACGGCCGACGGCAACCGCTCGAACAACGAAGGTTCGTTCTCCCTGTTCGTCGGGAGCATGCCAACCGCGGTACTGTCGATTGTGTCCGAGGAGCTCACGCTTGCCGAGGTCGTGTTCAACGGGCTTTCATCGTACGACCCCGACGGGGGCGTCGTTACATGCGAATTCAGTGTTGAAGAATTGAATGGGGGCATCTCAACCTCGTCCGAGGAGGACTGCATCCACGAGTACACCTGGGACGACGACGGTACCTTCCTCGTGACTGTGACCATCACAGACGACGAGAGCGATCAGGCTTACGCAGAGGCGACCATTACCATCCTGAACCGGCCACCTGATGTCGCTATCGGCTCCAATCTGGACTCCGTCCCAGTACTGTCTCCCGTGACCTTCGACATCATAGAGAGCGGCGATCTCGACACTCAGAATCCCGATGCCCCCGTCGACATTCAGTGGCACTCGCCCTGTGAAGAGGGGCAGGTCGGCGTTAGATGCACCATCACACCCGATGCAGAAGGAACCTACACGATCGCGGTCACGGCCATGGACGATGACGGGGCGACGACTGAGGCCTCTCTCACCCTCGATGTGACCAACATCGCCCCGACCAACCCGCAGAACGAGGTATGGATAGGTCCGAACCGACTGGTTCCAGACAGTGTGGGCAGGTACTTCGTCAACGAGGGCGATGTCTTGATTCTGAGGGGGTGGGCGGATGACTCGGAGAACGATCTTGCCGGTCACCAGCATCACTGGTCGCCCGATGCGGAGCTTGATCCCGATCTGGTGATCAGCAGTGTCGGCCACTACAGCACCATCGAACACACCTACCAAACCTCAGGCCAGCATCTGGCCACCTTGCAGATAGTCGATGATGACGGTGCGAGCACAGAGACGTTGATTGTGCCGATCACGGTCAACAACGTGGTCCCGTCTATTGCCCCTATAGCGACGCTGCTTCCCGTCGCAGAAGACCAGTTGGTCCAGTTGTCGGTCGAAGTCACCGACACCACGGGAGACCTGCCTAACCTCATCCACTGCTTCGACCTCGACCCGTACACCGACTCCGATTCCGAGGGCAATGAGAGCGATGACTGCGATGTGGAGTCGCGGCACCTCGCTCATGCATGGGCCGATGCGACCACCGCGCCTGACTACATCGTGTTCCACGTGACCGATGACGACGGTGGTCGGGACTACATCGCCATCTCGTTAGATGTCAACAACCTCAATCCCGTGGCACGCGCCACTACTAGTGATGACAACCCGACCGAGGGTGATGTGATATTCCTCTCAGCCAATGGGACCACGGACTCCGAGTACGACATGGAGAACATGATCTACATCTGGGATCTCGATATACACGAAGATAGTGATGGGGACGGAGACGCCGCAAACGACCATGACAGGGCCGGCATGTGGATAGAGGTCAGTTTCGACGGCGAGGGCACTAGGACGGTGCAGATGACCGCCTTCGATGAGGGCGAGGGGTCTTCGGTCACCCTAGTCATCCAAGTCCAGAAAGCGCCATTCAGCCTTGGCGGCTTAGTCTCCGCCTACGGGATATACATCGGACTGCTCGGTATGATAGTGATACTCGGTGCACTGCTGATGCAGAGGCTGCGTCCGCCTGAAATCGACATCGAGGCACCTGTTTTCAAAGACGCGCCGCGCCGCAGGGGCAAGCGCATCTCGATGGACGATGCCTTCGACGACCCGGAGTACGACCCCTTCGACGCCGAGAAGGGGAAGTCAGGACCGAAGAAGTCCGAGGGAGAGGTCGGGCCGATTATCCCGGAGCCCATGGAACCGAAGGACCCACAGAAGATGGAGGGGAATCTCGCCCATGCATTCGAGGAATTGACCGGTGAGGCACCGCACCAAGAAGAGCCGAAAGAAGAGGAATCGGAATCAGCACCGGCGTCTGTAGATGAGGCTCTTGACGAAGAAGACATCGAAGCACTCTTTGATGATTAGATGCAGCCGGGCCCATGGTCAACCTGTTCAGGCTGCTGGGATTGCCTGATCCCTCCAAGGTTCAGAACCACCCATCGAGGGCCAAGGTGGTGTCTGTGGACCCCGGGCCCCAGGCCGATGACAAGTTCCACGACCTCGGGGAGGATATGTGGTCCGAACGTACCAGCAGGATTACCCCCCGAGCCAATCGCCAAGTCGTCTACATGAAACCCGATGATCTGCATCGGCTCCCCTTGCACGGAGTCGAGCAGAACCTAGCCGAGGGCGACATGCTGCTAGTCGACCTCGGCTCACTGACCCACATGCCGAGCCAGCAGGACGTGTGCAAGAGGCGAATCCAGGCCATGGGCGAGAGTATCGGTTATCCGGTGTTCTCGCTGAACGAATCAGATACGCTGCTCATGGTGGCAGGGGCCCGGATGAGAGTAGACACTGTTCGGCACAAGCTCGGCATGGCCATCTGGAGTCAGTTGCCGGAATCCGAGGTCTGAGAGTCGTCCTCGCCAGGCATCGGACCGTCCTCCAGCCAAGTGTCCAAGACGCCAGAGGCGACTTCGGCGGCGGCGTGCTCGGTGAAGTCGCGGTATGCGAGCCACTTGGCGATGATCCCCTCGTCCTCACCACGCTGCTTCTTGCGCTCGATGGAGGCGTCGGCGTAGGTAACGCAACGCCGCAGGAACAGTTCGATCAACTCACGGCGCTCGTCTACATCCATACTATCACACCACATTCAGATCCGACATCAACTGCTCCACGTGCCCCTTTGGGCTGACCTTGTAGCGCACCCAGCGCAGTGTTCCATCGGGGCTGATTACGAAAGTCGAGCGCAGAGTTCCCATGTACGTCTTGCCGTACATGCTCTTCTCTCTCCAAGTGCCGTAGGCCTCGTGCAGTAAGGCGTCCTCATCGACTATCAACTCGAAGGGCAGGTCGTTCTTGTCAGTGAACTTCTGATGACTCTTCGCAGAATCGGTAGAGACACCGATGACTTTCCATCCAGATTCATTGAACCTTCCGAAGCTGTCGCGGAAGTCGCAGGCTTGGACAGTGCATCCAGAGGTGTTGTCGCGTGGATAGAAGTACAGTATCACACCGTCTCCCGAACTTAGCATCTCAGATAGTCCGATGGTGTTACCATCGGTCACGGTAGCCTCGAAGTCGGGCGCATTTTCACCCACGGCCAGTTCCACGGGGTTCGCCATGCCGCTGCGAATCATCTCGTGAATACAAAGCCGACGGTGGGGCTCAGCCGCCCATCTCCTCGCGGATGCACTTCTTAGTAGCCGCCCACGAGCATATCGGGCACTTGGTGAGGTCGTGGCGGAGGGCCGGGCAGTGCTCCCTGCCGAAGTATATGATCTGCAGGTGACGGCGTGCCCAGGAGTCTTTTGGGAACAACGACTTCAGGTCACGCTCGGTCTGGACCACGTTGCGCCCGTTGGACAGGCCCCAGCGTGCAGCCAGTCGGTGAATGTGGGTGTCTACAGGGAAGGCTGGCACTCTGAAGGCTTGAGCCATCAGCACACTGGCGGTCTTGTGGCCGACACCGGCTAGCGATTCGAGGAATTCCCAGTCTGGGCGCACGCCGCCGCCGTCAGCGACTATCTGCTCGGCCATCCTGCGTAGGTTCCTCGCCTTGGTCGGCGCGAGGCCGATTTCGCGGATGATGTCGTGTATCTCGTCGACCTGCAGCTTAGCCATCTGCTCGGGTGTGTCGGCAACCGCAAAAAGGGCCGGAGTGACCTCGTTGACCTTCTTGTCTGTGGTCTGCGCGGACAGCATCACCGCAACCAGCAGGGTGTAGGGGTCGGCGTGGTGGAGCGGGATTGGCTGCTCAGGGTAGAGTTCATCGAGTATCTCGCCGGCCTTGCGCGCCTTCTCAGCTCGGCGCATCGCTACTCCTCCGTGTCCTCTCTGAGGCCTAGTGCGAAGGCGGCGGCGAGGCATAGTCCGGGAACCCCGTAGCATGGACCGTACATCCAGGTCTCCCATTCGGTCGATTGGGATGGCCCTCCGAGCATCAGATATGCCGCTAGTGCCAGTAGGATACTGGGGATGACTGCGACAGCGGCGAAGACGGTGGCGCGCATCAGTCGCATGCACCATCCTCCCCTAGTCATCTGATGAAGGTTCGTCACAGTCCGAACAGCTGTTCAATCTCGGCCCCGCTGCGGGTGTTGAGCACGTCTGCAGCGCTGAGCCAGCCCTTGCGGGCCATTTGGACACCGAACCACACGTCCTGCAGCCCGTCGGTATCATGTGCGTCGGGGTTGATGCACACTGGGACTCCCTGCTCCTTGGCGTACTTGCACAGCCTCCAGTCGAGGTCGAGTCGATATGGCGAGGCGTTGATTTCCACGGCCTTCAACTCGCCCTCGGCATTGAGCTCCCCCATCCGGCGGAGCACGGCGTGCATGTCGACGGGAAAGCCCTCCCTGCCCTGAAGGATGCGTCCAGTCGGGTGACCTAGGATTGTGAACGTCGGGTTCTCGACGGCCTTGATCAGTGCCTCGGTGTTGGCTATCTCGTCCCGGCCGCGCCAGCTTCCGAGCGCGTGGACGCTGCCGACCACGTGGGTCAGGGACCGGCGAACCTCGTCGGTGTAGTCCAAGCTGCCGTCTACGAGGATGTCGCATTCACTGCCGTGCAGCAGTCGAAAGTCGACTCCCTCGTCACGCCACTGGTCGTTCAGGACGCGTATGGCGTCAGACTGTGCTGCTACCTCGGACCCGGAGACCCCTATCTGCCGGCCTCCGATATTCAGGACCTCGGAGTGGTCGGCGATACCGAGGTACTCCCAGCCTAGTTCCATCGCCGCGGCTGCCATCTCCTCGAGTGTCGCCGTGCCATCTGATGCCACTGTGTGATTGTGCAGTGCGCCCTTGATCTCGTCCGGCTCGATCAAATCAGGCAGACCGGCGCCTCCTTTGCTTGCCGCCTCGATCTCACCCCTGTCCTCGCGCATCTCTGGCGGGACCCAAGCCATTCCGAGATGACGGTAGATATCCGACTCGTCGACGCAGTCGAGAGTATGCTGGGCAGCCTCCATCCCGATACTGTCGCCAGCGGCCTCCTCGGAGAAGAGGCCGAACTCGTTGAGGCGTAGTCCGCGGTCGATGGCGGCCTGTCTCATCCGAATGTTGTGCTCCTTCGAGCCGGTGAAGTACGCGAGAGTGAACGGGAAGGTGGCGGGCGCGACGATCCTTACCTGGGCGTCGATTGTCGCATCACTACTGCGCTCCTTCAAAGTCTCGGCCAGTTGAACATCGACGCTGCCCCCTCCTGCGGCCCCCCCTAGCATGTCTGCCTCGAGGATGAGGCTGACCTTCGACTCGCCGTAGCCCTTGACCTCGGCTATACCAGGGAAGGCGAGTATCGACTCGATGACCGAGTCATGGTCCGCCGGTTCCGCCCCGACGACAATGTCGATATCGCCTATGGTCTCCCTGCGCCTGCGAGCACTGCCTGCTAGCTCGGCCCTCATGACTCCGGGTATGGCAGAGACGCGTTCCTCAAGCGCCTGTCCGTAGAGCAGGCCAACATCCATCCTGCTGCGCCCCTGATAGCGGCGCAGTAAATCGATTCCCTCGAGATACTTCTGCTGGCTCTTCTCGCCGAAGCCGGACAGCGGGGAGATATGACCCATCTCGCAGGCAGCTTTCAGCGACTCGACAGAGTCGACACCAAGTTCCTCGTGGAGGATACGGGCTCGCTTGGGGCCGAGCCCGGGGATTTCGACTACCTCCATGAGGCCGGGGGGAATGCGCTCGTAGAGCATCGTCAAATCGCCCCATGTCCCTTCTAGAACGGCTTCCGATATCAGCCCGCCGAGACCCTTGCCGATGCCCCTGACATCGGTGATCCTCTCCTCCTGGACCACGGTGAGAAGTTCTTCCTCGAGCGAGGCTAGAGCACGGCTGGCGTTCTGGTAGGCGATGACGCGGTAGCGGTTGGCCCCGTCTAGCTCCAATAGGACTCCTACTTGCTCCAGAACGGCCACTATCTGCGACTTGGTGATGAACGGTGGGCCCTCTGACCTCGCCTTAGGTAGACTCCAGCCGGATGACTTGACCACGGCTCTAACCAGTGGTCACCCGCCTTGACTCTGTCCCTCGGTGGCCGGAAGTCTCCTCCCCAACTTACTCAAGCGGGCTCGTTCACGAAGGGGTGTGGATGCAATCAGCCTAGCCGAGACGGCTTCTGTGGGACTGTGTGGCTTGGCTGTGCTACTTTGGATGTCGATTGGGAGCTTCTCACGGACCGAGGCCCGAGAGTTACTGGCACAGCGGGCCATAGCCGCCCTATGCGTTACCTCGGCTGTGCTCCTGTTCGCTCTCCACCAAATGGGAGGGGAGCTCTGGGGCTCGAGGAACATGGCGCGTCCTATGGCGGTCATAGCCGTCATCGTGGCCTTAGCGGGGATGCTGAACATCAAGGGCAAGGACGTCCAAGGGGAAACCAATCCGCACAAAATCGCGAAGATGCGGCGGGAAGAGGAGTAATCTACTCGCCTTCGAGCTTGTCGTCGATGAAGGCGCGCATGTACGCGGGCAGCTCGCCGTTGACGAAGACGACGTCGTTGACGTCTTCGAGTTTCATTAGTGAATAATAAATCTGCATCGCGGTCATAGGAGTGGCACTGCATCCGGTGCAACCGCCCTCGAGGGAGATCATGATTATCCCGTCAGCGGTGTCCACCACGTTGACGACGCCGTCATGGGCATCGAGAACCGCCTGAACGGGGCCTACAGAGTCGAGAATCGTCTGCTTGTCCACCATTCGGCACCTTCCTCCGGCCTTCCAGTCCATGCGGGGGGCTTTCAACCAATTGCCGCTTCGAGGAGTCATGGGCGCGCACACGCGGGTGATGCTGCTCGACCTGCTGGTCGAGCGCCCCGAATTCGGACACGGTGGAAATCAGGAGATGATTCGCCCTCTCGCGTACTCTGGCAGTGTAGAGGTCTTGCTCCTAACCCCACAGATGCAATCGCACGAAGCGGGGCAGCGGGCTCAGTCAGAAGGGGAGGTGCTTCTGACCGAGGACGACGTTCCGCACTGGGACGACGATTTCGGCTTCTGGCAGGAATACACGCTGGAAATAGGTGGAAACCCGGTGTCCTTCCGGCGTATCGCGATGCCACTGCACGGAGATGATGATGCGACTGCCCGATGGTTCGACGGGTTCGGCATCGATGCGCTCTACTGCAGTGGCTCGCGCCGCAATGTCTCGATATGGGAGGACTGGATGGAAGGCAGCGCATCTCTCATGCGAGCCTCGGTGAACTCAGGCACCCCCACGCTTGGGATCTGCTTCGGCCACCAGTTGCTGTGCAAGGCACTCGGCGCCACCATCACCCGTTCCGACTCACTATCCAACGGAGTCTGGGACCTTGAGCTAACTGATGAGGGGCAGGGGGACCGACTCTTCCAAGCCAGGCGCACCGGCGCCGACGACTCGCCGGTGGTCCTGTTCACTCACAAGGACCACGTTGTCACGGTCCCTGACTGCTGCACTCTGCTCGGGCGTACCAATCACAATCTCGTCACAGCCGTACGAGTACACGACGAGGCCGGCAACCCACTGCCTTCGTGGGGAGTGCAGTTCCATCCAGAAGCTGCGAAGGCACGCGTCGAGCGCGCCTTCGAATGGGGGCACATCACAGAGGATGAGTTGGTCGCTTTCCAACGCGAACATGACGGCGCGGGGATTCTGTCCTCCTTCGCCTCTGTCGTCCTAGACAACTGAGGGTACTCCGCCCCGAAGGGGCGGGGCTATTGGATTTGGATTATAAGCGGGTCTTGGGTCGGCGGGGCGACAGGTGAACAGTATGATTGAGATAGAGAACATCCAAGAAATCGGAGCAGGGACGGCAATAGTAGGACTACTGATTGCTTTCATGCTGTACAATAAGATCAACAAGATCGAGATTAGCAATCCAGTTGTCGCAGATATTACTCAGCAGATTCAGAATGGCGCCATGGCCTTCCTTAATGCAGAATACAGGTATCTAGCCATATTCATCG
>JAKUUO010000060.1 GCA_022448665.1 Candidatus Thalassarchaeum betae
CGCAGACCCCGGGCATACCGTACTCGACTCAGGGGCGAGCAGCCAGACAGCCTGCGAAGCCGGAGAGCACCAACCGGACTCCGGTGCGGCCACATGCCTGGATAACGAGATTGGGCATTATACCGACCAGACCGGGACTGCGGAGCAGATACCGTGCTCACCCGGTACTTACCAGTCTTCGATCGGCCAAACCGCCTGTATGGAAGCCGACTACGGATTCCACGTACCCTACTCTGGCTCTGCTGGGCAGACCGGTTGCTATCTAGGAACATACCAGTCCTCGACCGGTCAAGCGTCCTGCACCGACGCCGAGCCCGGCTATTTCGTCTCCGAGCACGAAGCCTCCGTGCCAACTGCCTGTGAGCGTGGAACCTACCAGCCCGACAGTGGGCAGATCGAATGCATCGAAGCCGATTACGGATACTACGTAGCCTCCATGGGCTCTCCCTCTCAGACTCCGTGCGAACGTGGAACCTACCAGACTTCAGGCGGACAGCACGAATGCACCGACGCCGAGCCGGGGTACTTCGTCTCCACGACCGCAGCGCTCCACCCTACCCCCTGCGTTCCAGGGACCTATCAGGACAGCAGCGGCAAGATGAATTGCAAGGAGGCAGATGTCGATCACTACGTCGCTGAATCGGCTGCCACCGGCCAGAGCAAGTGCACCGATGGCGCGACCCAGCCCCTCAGAGGCCAGACCAGTTGCAACGAAGCGGACAATACGATGCTAATCATGGGGGGAGCAGCGGCCCTCGCAGTGATAGCCCTCACTGCGATGTACATGAACTCGCAGAAAAAGGAGCAGGCACCAAAGCGCCGTAAGAAAATAGACCCCAATCTCGGTCATTTGGGTGCCCATGAGGGCAAGCGCAGAAAGCGACCCCCCGAAGGCAAGCAACGCAGGCGCAGGCCACCGAAAGGGAAGCGGAGAAAACGCCCTCCGAGCAGCGATTGAGTGTCGAGCGCACTTGATATGTGAGGGATTCTCCGCGAGATTCCGTGCGAGACTATCCGAGCGACCGCGTCGACCTGCGCAGTGACACCGTCACGCAGCCCACACCCGCGATGCGCGAGGTGATGGCAGCAGCAGAGGTCGGCGACGATGTACTCGGCGACGACCCCACAGTCATAGAGCTACAGAACCGAATAGCAGAGATGCTCGGGAAGGAGGCTGCATTGTTCGTGCCCTCCGGGACGATGTCCAATGCCGTCGCAATCAAATCGCAGACCAGGCCGGGTGACGAGATAGTCACCCATCGCAAGAGCCACATCTACATGTACGAGGCCGGCGGCTACGCCGTGCTCTCGGGATGCTCGATATCCCTGGTAGAGGGCCACCGGGGGCTGATGTCACCCGAGGACGTCCAAATGGCGATCCGCAAGGTCGCAGGAAGCGACTCGCACTATCCTGAGTGCACACTCATCTGTGTCGAGAACACCGCCAACGTAGGCGGCGGCTCGATATACGACCAGGACACGCTGGACGCGATCTGCGAGGTCGCGCACTCGAACGACTGCCGAGCCCATCTCGACGGCGCGAGGCTGTTCAACGCCGTAATCGCCAGCGGCGTTGACGCCGCCCGTATGGTCAGGGACTTCGACACCATCTCGATATGCCTGTCCAAAGGCCTCGGTGCCCCCGTCGGCTCCGTCTTGGTCGGAGACGCCGCGACCATCGCGGAGGCCCACAGGTGGCGCAAGATGTTCGGTGGAGGGATGAGACAGGCGGGTGTGCTTGCAGCCGCTGGAATCTACGCCTTGGAGAACAACATCGAGAGGCTAGCAGAGGATCACGCACGAGCCCGGAGGCTCGCCGAGGCGGTGAACTCCATGGAGGCGTACTCAATCGACCTCGGCGCGGTGCAGTCGAACATGGTCTACATCGACTGCAGGAAGGGCGCCGCGAAGGCTCTGGTCGATAGCCTGGGCGAACGGGGCGTCGATGTCCTGGACCTGGAGCAGGGGGTCGACTACGGGGACGTCTCGACAGTCAGGGCGGTGGTGCACCTGCACATCACCGACGAGGACATCGACCGTGCGATCGCCGCGTTCGAAGCCGCTCAATGACCCGGAAGCATTCAATATCCCGGTATTCAGCGACCGGCGTGAGAACCGCACCTCTACTCCTCGTCGCGCTGCTCCTCGCATCCTCCACTCAAACCCTCGCCAACAGCGAGGGCAGCTCGATGTGGCAGGATGCCAGAATCGGGGTCAACGGAGGAACACTAGGCGCCCTGGTGATTCCGCTCAGCAATGAGACCACGTATACCGAGGTCTCGATGAACGCCTCCGATATGTACCCAGTCGTCGAGGTCTACACCGCGACTTGGTGCGAAAACTGCGTGATCACTGAAAACGCACTAGACGAAGCCATCGGCGACTCCGATGTCATGCGAATACACTACCACAGGCACTGGCTCGAGTCCATGGACCCCTTCGGCAGCAATGCCACCGAGGAGCGCTGGGTTTCCGTCTATGGGGAGGCGTCGACATCGATTGGAG
>JAKUUO010000061.1 GCA_022448665.1 Candidatus Thalassarchaeum betae
GAGAGGGGTGGAGAGAGTTCGCTTGAGCGGAACTGGCGGCGGCGTGACTGGTACCTGTTCCTGCGCGACATGGAACTGGGATGGGAGCAGTCACGTGCAATTGCTCAGGAGTTCGGGACCGCCGTCCCTCCTCCGTGGAACCTATGGTGGTCCGACATGCCGATGTCCTTCGCACCCACTGTTATCGAGGCGCTGGTCTCCTCCACTGTGGAGGATGGAGCGGTTCGTCTGCACGGAGCCGCCCGAGAATGGTTCCCCAAAGAACACATCGACGACATCGGCCTGCCTGCCCCTTCGACGGGGACATGGCCGCGTTGGACCGAGGTCCACAGCCATGGCATACTGAAGTCAGCCCTGATGACTCTGGGCGTCGAGCACCACCACGATGGTGATGATGTCGTCATCCCATCTCACTGGAAGGGACTGGTGGAAGGCCTCGGGCTGGAACGCCACGGCAGCGCCTTCAGAATCGCCAACGAAGCCGGCCCTCACATCGATGACAGGGTCAGCAAGATTCGTGAGGCCACCGACGTGATCGCACAGGACGACGGCCGCAAAGAGGAATTGGAGGGTCGTCGTGCTGTGGTCAGGATGAGGGCAGAGACTGCCGCCAGGCAGGAGGGGCTCGGCATCCAAGAGACCGATGAGGCCGGAGAGGCGGCGTCTGAGAAGATAGAGGACCCCGGTCCGGATGACTCCGTGGCTCTGAGGGCTGCGCGCGTTCTTCTGGATGAGCACAGTGTAGAGCGTTCGCTGTGGCTGACAAGACGGCTTTCCGGCCTACGATGGGAGGACTCGGCGCCTTGCCGAGTCGGATCCCGGATGGGCAGACCCGAGAAGGCGGGTACACGCGAGATGAAACCGAAGGTGCACGCTCTGTACCCCATCGCGGAGAACGGTGGGCCGCAGCGCCTGCTGGGACTGGCCGCGGGCAAGGGAGTGATTCGAGTTCAGATGGGGCTGAGGGTCTGCGACAAGTGTGGGCAGGAATCACCGCACCTCAGGTGCCACAACAGACTTGTTTCGGGCGAGGTGGTCGAGTGTGGTGGCAAGACTCAAAGGAAGAGAATCAGAGGTGCAAACCGGTATACTCGGAGACTGGGCCAATATACGAGTGTCCCGCTCGAGGATATCGTAGAGGTCAAGAGACGGGCTCTCGGGCTCGACAGGATTCCTGCCAGAATCAAGGCAGTCAAGGGGCTGATCTCTGTCAAACAGACACCCGAGCCGATAGAGAAGGGGATTCTGCGCGCCAAGCACGATGTATCGGTGTTCCGCGACGGGACCTCGCGCTACGACATGAGCGATGTCCCCCTTACTCACTTCAGACCGAGTGAGATAGGGACTCCCTGGAATGTGCTCTTCGATCTGGGATACAAGCACGATATCTTCGGAGATGAGCTGTCATCAGACGAGCAACTACTGGAGCTGCTGCCCCAGGACTTCGTCCCATCGATCTCTGCGAAGGGGCAGCTGCTAGCCATCTGCGGCTTTGTCGATGACCTTCTGGTTCGCTTCTACGGGATGGATGCGTTCTACGAGGCCGGCGATGAGAGGGACCTGATAGGCCATCTCGCAATCGGTCTGGCTCCTCACACGTCCGGTGGGGTTCTCTGTCGCATCATCGGATGGACCACCGCCTCTGCCGGGTACGCGCACCCCCTGTTCCACGCCGCCAAGCGACGCAACTGCGATGGGGATGAGGACAGCCTGATGATGCTGCTTGACGGGCTGCTCAACTTCTCTAGGTCGATACTGCCGGCGGGCCGCGGTGGCCGGATGGACGCGCCGCTGGTCCTCAGCACCCGAATCAATGCGAAGGAGATAGACAAAGAGGCCCTCAACGTCGACTGCTCCTGGGCCTACACGCGCGCCTTCTACGAGGCAACCAAATCCCGACCTCATCCCAACGAAGTTGAGGAGTTGGTAGACCTAGCAGGTGACCGAATCGGCTCGATCGGCGAGGTTCGCGGCTATGGCTGGACCCATGACTCGGGGAAACTCGATGCCGGGCCGGTGAACTCCTCCTACAAGACTCTCAAGACGATGAAGGACAAGATGCTGGCACAACTGGCGCT
>JAKUUO010000062.1 GCA_022448665.1 Candidatus Thalassarchaeum betae
ACAGCATCCGGATTGGCGTTGAGGACGGCACCGGTCACAGCCGTGCCGTGCCCGTCCTGCGGGTCGTCGAGAATCGGTATGTCGGTGTTATCGTCAGGAGTAGTGCCGATGATTCGTGTGCCGCGAAACCAGACGACGTCCTGCGCGGTGATATTATCCCAACAAGTGGCCTTGTCGGCATCGTACCTCTCCTGCCAGGTTCCATTCAAGGTCACATCGCAGATCTTGGTCACTCCGAACCCCTCGAGGAGCCACTGGGGGTAGGACTCGTTCATCCGGAAGTGGTTGTGGTAGACGTTGATTCCAGTGTCAATTGGTGCGACCACGCTGAAGGCACCGAAACCGTCCTCCTCTTTGGGCTGTACCTCCGGTTCCTCGTCGCCCACCCAGAACAGGCAGCCGCTGAGCGGGGCTGCGATAACCAGAAGCGCGAGTATCAATGAGTGGTTACGCACGCTCTCCCGTGGCGTTAGGGAGATTTCATCCTTCGTCGTCGTTGTGACTGCAGTTCAGGCATATTCATCTCCTATGCGTCACCGCATCTCGTCTGACGGTAAGACGGGGGATGTTAAATGAGACAAGCCGCATCATCGCTGCTATCTTGGCTCGCCAAGACCGTGTCCTCTGTCATCTCTTTCGTCTTCGGAGCCTTCAGGAAGATGCCCGTTAGGGTCGGTTTGGCAATAGTGGGCTCAATCTGCCTGACCATCGCATTCGCATTGGGGTTGTTATGGGGGTACATCGCTCCGTCTCTACTCAGCGACGATTTGCAGCAAACGGCCCAGAACTCGCTATCCGTGGTTTTGGCGATGATTCTGATATGGATCTCAATTGCGACATTCATCCCTAGTGCAGAGAGGCAAACAAGCACACATCAAGCCGCACCGAAGAACGAGGAAGAGCCCGTGGTAGATATTCGTGAAGCCGAATCCGCAGCGTCAGTTGATGACGACGAGCCCGAGCTAGTCGAGTGAATCGCCTCTCTTCTCTAGGGACATTATCTCAGCGCAGACGGCGACGGCGATCTCCTCGGGAGAGTCCGCTCCGATATCGAGCCCAATAGGGCATCTGACCGAGTCCACCGCCTCCTCTGAGACACCGGCGTCTACGGCGGCCTCCCTGAAGGCGTTCCACTTCACAGTCGAGCCGATGGCGCCGATCCTCGGCCGAGCCCCGCCCTCGATCCTACCCAGCATGCCCAGCAGAAACTCCTGATCGACAGCCCAGTCGTGCCCGAGCAGCAAGACATCCGAGAATCTGACTAGGGAGTCGGAGTCCTCCCCCTCGAGGAACCCCGATACTGAGCCGGCGTGCAACTCGCTGGCGAACGGGTAACGTTCCGCATCGGCGTATTCCGCGCGCACATCGAAGACGCTGTGCGACCAGCCGAGGGTATCGCAGACGATGGCAACCGCTCGCCCTACATGACCGCCGCCTGCGATGAGTACGTGCGGCATAGGATCCATGACCTCCATCGCCACTGTGACCCGGCCTCCGCACAGGCTGTCAAGGGGCGTCGCCTCTTCTCCCTTCGCATCCTTGTAGAGCACGAAAGTCTCGACCCTGCCGCCCTTCTCGTGAACCTGCTGGCGCCCCCCGTTGAGCATACCTCTCAGGGCGTCCTCCACCTTCAGCTCCAACCCAGCACCGCCGATTGTGCCGAATCTGGCCCCACTCGGAGTCAGCGCCAGTCTAGCACCGGGCTTCCCCGGAACGCTGCCGCTGGCTTCGATCACCGATGCCATCGCCACGCTCTCGCCACGCTCCAGCCTCTCGAGAACCCAGGTTAGCACGGCGCGGGTCATGCCCCTGAGAGCGGGTCGTCCGCCTTTGTGATTGCGCTAGGCTAGGCGAAGGCGACAT
>JAKUUO010000063.1 GCA_022448665.1 Candidatus Thalassarchaeum betae
ATGTCGCCTTCGCCTAGCCTAGCGCAATCACAAAGGCGGACGACCCGCTCTCAGGGGCATGACCCGCGCCGTGCTAATCTGGGTTCTCGAAAGGCTGGAGCGTGGGGAGAGCGTGGCGATGGCATCGGTAATCGAAGCCAGCGGCAGCGTTCCGGGGAAGCCCGGTGCTAGACTGGCGCTTACTCCGAGCGGGGCCAGATTCGGCACAATCGGCGGTGCTGGGTTGGAGCTGAAGGTGGAGAACGCCCTGAGAGGTATGCTCAACGGAGGGCGCCAGCAGGTCCGCGAGAAGGGCGGCAGGGTCGAGACTTTCGTGCTCTACAAGGATGCGAAGGGAGAAGAGGCAACGCCCCTTGACAGCCTGTGCGGAGGCCGGGTCACAGTGGCGATGGAAGTCATGGATCCTATGCCGCACGTACTCATCGCGGGCGGTGGTCACGTAGGGCGAGCGGTTGCCATCGTATGCGATACCCTCGGCTGGTCGCACAGCGTCTTCGACGTACGCGCGGAATACGCCGATGCGGAACGTTACCCGTTCGCCAGCGAGTTGCACGCCAAGGCTGTCTCGGAGTTCCTCGACTCCGAGGACGGCGATACGCTCAGTAGATTCTCGGATGTGCTGCTGCTCGGCCATGACTGGGGTGTGGATCAGGAGATGCTGCTGGGGATGCTGCGCAAGCTCGATGGGGACTCGAGGCCGAGGATCGGCGCCATCGGATCGACGGTGAAGTGGAACGCATTCCGCGAGGCGGCAATCGAATCAGGCATCTCCGAGCAAGCGGTCGATTCGGTGAGATGCCCGATAGGGCTCGACATCGGCGCGGACTCACCAGAAGAAATCGCCGTGGCTGTCTGTGCCGAGATTATGGCCCTTGAGAAGCGGAGCGATTCACTCGACTAACTCGGCCTCATCGTCATCACTAACGGTTTCTCTGGGTGTTATTTCGACAATATTGGAATCGTAACTTTCGGTCACATGTACGACTTCAGGCTGTCTTTCCAGACTTGGGATGAAAGTTGCAATAGAAATCCAAATCAACACTATGACTAGGATTACAGTCAACGAATTCTGAGCTGCATTTGTCAACTCTTCTTGCTCAAACATTGCTATCCAAGACCAAATGAAACCTACTGAGAATGCTATTGTTAGGAATATTGAGCCTACAATTGCGAGGCCCACTCGTACGGGCATCTTTCCGAAAGCGCTGAAGATGAAATTGATGATTTTCGAAATATTCCTGCTAACGGACCTGAAAATGTTTGAGAATAATTTCCTGCCTATGAATCCCAATCGACCACCTACAACATCGTCACCCTTCTCGTATTCATGAATGTGCCTGCAATTACGCAACAAAGACGCCGAAGGATGAAATCTATCCTTCACGGCGCGAGAGCGTGCGCAAACTCGCATTGATGCTCTCACTCCTTATTGTGGCCGCCCCACTGAGTGGCTGCCTGTTGTGGGGAGACAATGACGAAATCGAGGTGCTGCCCGAAGAGGAACCGGGTTTCGGCGCCTTCAGCGTGGTAGCGCCCATCGATACTGGAATCAACGTCTACCACAATCACTTCCGGATGAACGAGTCCTACCCCCAGTGGCTCCTCGAGGGGTTCGGAGTGACCAAGATCTGCGATGTGACTCTAAACGGGACTTGGCAAGAGAGGTACGAGGCTGACAAGAGCACGTGCTGGGACAACATTACCTCGCAGGACATCGTCTGGTTTCGCGGCACACGCATCATCGGCACTACTCCTGACGATAACACCGACATCCCGATTCTCGACGACCCGCAGGACGGGCACGGCACGGCTGTGACCGGTGCCGTCCTCAACGCCAATCCGGATGCTGT
>JAKUUO010000064.1 GCA_022448665.1 Candidatus Thalassarchaeum betae
GGCCCGAGATCTTCTCCCTGGTGCGGGCGTGCGAGGATATTCACGTGCGGCACCTGTCGGATCCAGCCACATCGGGCTCGTCACAGCGCAGGCAGCACACTGCGAAACCCATCATATTCATCGAGGACCGGGGTAGGCTCACGTGCTTCGCTCCGCCCCGACCGTCATCAATCCTACTCACGGCCTGTGTATTCATGAGTCGTCTGCCCTTGGATGGCCCGTGGACGCGCAGAAGGTGTACGAGAGGAGATGGAAGATCCTCGCGGTGATGAGCCTGAGCCTCGTAATCACGCTACTGAACAACGTCACCGTCAACGTGGCTCTACCCGAGCTCTCGAAGGATTTGGGGGCGGACAACACCGAGCTCCAGTGGATCATGGACGCCTACGTAGTGGTGTTCGGCGGGACTCTGCTGGTGATGGGGGCTTTCGGCGACCGCTTCGGGCGCAAGCCGGCACTGATGACGGGGCTCGCTGTGGTGGGGCTGGTTTCGGCACTAACAGCCCAGTACGCCACTACCTCGGATCACGTCATCGGGGCAAGGGCCCTGATGGGACTAGGAGCGGCTCTGGTGATGCCGGCGACCCTATCGATCATCGTCGTGGTGTTCCCTCCTGAGGAGAGAGCCAAGGCGGTCGGTGTCTGGGTAGGCATGGCCGGAATAGGTGCGCCAATCGGCCTGCTGGTAGGAGGATGGGCAGTGGAGAACTTCGACTGGAGGGCCGTCTTCTGGATCAATCCCCCTATCATCGCCCTAGCGATGGCTCTGGGTATGGCACTGGTGCCCAACTCTCGCGACGAGAAGGAGACCCCGATGGATCCGGTCGGCGCGGCGCTATCGGTCGGCGCTTTGGGCTCAATCCTGTATGCGATCATCGAGGGGCCGAGCCTTGGTTGGACCAGCAACGAGGTAGTTGGATTTGGGTTACTGGGCCTAATCCTCACCGTCCTGTTCGTTCGTTGGGAGAAAAGAACGGAGCACCCGATGCTGCCAATCGAGTTCTTCCGGGACCGGGGGTTCGCCCTAGGCCTCATCGCCATCAGCCTGGCGTTCTTCGTGATGTTCTCCTTCATGTTCACCCAGATGCTCCACTTCCAGCTGGTCCGTGGACACAGTGCGTTCGAGGCGGCGCTGCGCTTCCTGCCTCTGCCGCTGGGTCTGATGCCCATGGCAGCCAACAGCGACCGGTTCTGCGCGAAGTTCGGCAGCAACAACGTGGTAGCCGTCGGGCTCACCCTGGTCGGCACGGCGATGCTAATCTTCACGACCGTGGAGGTCGGCACTGACTACGTCGTTCTGGCTCTGATCTTCTTCCTGACCGGGATGGGAATGGGCCTCACGATGGCTCCGTCAACGACCATGGTGATGGATTCCATACCATATGACAAGGCAGGCGTGGGCAGTGCGACGAACGACGCGAGCAGGGAAGTCGGGGGGGCCTTTGGAATCGCCATCGTCGGCAGCGTGCTCAACGAGATCTACCAGAGCAAACTGGTGGTGCCCGGTGGTCTGGAGGAGCATTCGGGGGTCGTCTCCGAGTCTTTTCCCGCAGCCATGCAGATAGGCGGTGAGTTGCTAGCTCAAGGCAACGCGCTTGGGCTCGAGCTGATCGAGAACGCGAGGTGGGCGTTCGTAGAGGGAATGACGGATGCCGCAGTAGCGCCCGCAATCGTGGCTCTAGTCAATGCTTACCTCGTCAAGAGGTACATGCCCAGCGGTTCGAAGCAAGAAGGGAGGGAAGGGTCAGTCCCACCAGTTGAGCCGGTCGG
>JAKUUO010000007.1:0-12709 GCA_022448665.1 Candidatus Thalassarchaeum betae
CTCCGGGACAGTCTGGGTGCTGCCATCGGTCCAGTTCAGCTCGATCCTCCAGTTGACGTAGGCGCCGGTGTCATCGAGCAGCACCGAGCCCTCCCAGGTGCTCCCGTCGAGCTGGCTGTCGGTGAGCCCGCTGGTCTCAGGAGGGTAGCAGGCCCCGGAGTTGATGCAGATCTGCGTTGTCCAGCCGACGGTGGTGCCGTTGGAGGCGGCCTCGTCGTCCAGGGTCACTGTGATGCTGAAATCCTCGCCTTGAAGGGCGACGTCGGCCGTTTCGACCGACGCTACGGCGGTGCCTTCTGTCTCGGCCGCCTCGTTGACCCCGCCCTCCGCGGCCGCCAGCGGCAGCAGCAGGATGACTGCCAGTGCGACCGACCTGCGCATGCCCCGACGGCGTACTTGCACCAAATGAATCCTCTTGGCTCAGGTTTCGAGGTCCCACAGTTCGTCGCCGACCCAGTGGAGCGTGCTCACCGCCTTGCCGTTGGTCATCTCCATCATCTCGTCCCCGCTGACGAGCGCGACCCCCGTGGCCAGGGGCTTGCCGTGCTCCTCGTCCCGGATCCAGACCAGGTCGCCGGCCTTCAGCGAGGGATCGGCGAGCTGGACGCCGGCCGCCATGCAGTCGGCGCCGTTCATCAGGAACGGGATGGCGCCGTGGTCGACGGCGGCCCAGCAGCGCTCGGGCTGCCAGGCGATGATGCCCCGGAGCGTCGGGAACCAGGAGTCGCCTCCCTCGGTCTCGACCTGCATCCCCAGGGGGACCCGGTCGACCAGGATCAGGTCACGCCCCTCGAAGTGCCCCCTCTCGAGGAAGCTCTCAGCGAGGTCCAGCTCGAGACCCACGGACTCGCCGAGCTGGCGGATGTCCTCGCGCACCTGCTTGAATCTGACAGGCGTGCGCCGACGCAGCCTCTTCTCGCTCACGCACCGCTGTGAATGCGCTACCGAGAAGAACATACTGCATCGGCGGAGCGACGAACACGTTGAAGACGGGCGCTCGCCGGCGTCGGCCCGATGCTAGTCGTCTGTCTCGACCTGGAGGGCGTCCTCATGCCCGAGGTGTGGATCAACGTCGCCGAGCGCACGGGCATCCCCGAACTCCGCATCACGACCCGCGAAGAGCCCGACTACGGCAAGCTGATGAGGTACCGGCTCGACATCCTCGATGCCAACGGTCTGACCATAGACGACATCACCGATGTGATCGAGGGGATGCAGCCGCTCGACGGCGCAGTGGAGTTCCTCGACTGGCTCAGGTCCAACTGGCAGGTCATCATCCTCTCGGACACCTTCTCCCAGTTCGCCGGCCCGATGATGGACAAGCTCGGTCGACCGACCCTGTTCTGCCACACCCTCGAGATCGACGAGGACTCGCGCAGGATCGCCGACTGGACCATCCGCCTCGAGGACCAGAAGTGCCGCACGGTCGAGGCGCTCCGGGCGATGAACTTCAACGTCATCGCATCAGGTGATTCGTACAACGACACCACGATGCTGGCCGCAGCCAACACGGGCATCCTGCTCAACCCCCCGCAGAACGTCGCCGACGAGTTCCCCCAGCACCCGGTGGCCACGAACTACACCGAGCTGCGCGACGCCATCCAGCAAGCCGCATCGGCTATGGGCGAATAGTCCTCCAATCCATTGAAATAAGGGTGGTCGGTCGGCGGGACGCATGGCAAAGTGGCATGGCATATCCCGCAGAAAGCCGAGCGGCGGCCGCTTGAAGCGACCGAACCGCTATCGCGGCAAGCGCAAGACGGAGATATCCAGCGAGAACCAGTTCGCGTACGTGGGCGAGGAGGACAAGAGCAAGGCCTACCGCAAGCGGGCGAAGTCCCAGACCATGAGAGTCCAGTCGGCCAGGCACATCAACGTCAACGACCCCAAGGAGGGCAAGACGGTGAGGGCGACCATCAACAGCGTCGCCGAGAACGACGCCGACCCCAACTACGTCCGACGCAACATCATCACCAAGGGCGCCGTCGTCGATACCGACGTAGGACGGGTGCGCGTGACCAGCAGGCCCGGCATGCACGGCGTTGTCAGCGGTGTCCTTCTCGAGGACTGAGGCTCGCGAAGCCCTCAAGTCACTCCGCAGACGGGGAGGTAGCGACAGCATGCCCCGCGACGCCAGCAAAATGAACATCTGGACCGGCTACTTCGACTCCAGGCTGAGCCGATCCGGCGGTCGACGCGTCCCCAAGGAGGCCAGCGTGCCAAAACCCACCCTCGAGACCGTCGCTTGGGCGGCCAAGGCGGTTGGGATCTCCAAGATGAAGCGCGAGGCGGAGGCCAGCCACCCCTCCCGCCCGCACCTGCAGGAGGGACGCCTCGTGCTCTCCACCAAAGACGCCCTCAGCTCCACCAATGCAGACAGCAAGGAGGGCGTCATGCAGTCGATCGGCCTTCGCCTGCGCAGCCAGATGAAGGAGGCCAAAAAGCAGGACAGCAAGACTCAGGCCAGAGGGCCCTCGAAGGGCGACCGCCAGAGGCGCGCCCAGCGCAAGTCGTTCAAGCAGAAGAGCGGCCGGCGGCGCAAGAAGTTCGGCCGCTGACCGCAATCACCTTGTCCGTCGCCTCGCATGACGGGCCATGGAGTACCGCATCATCAAGTCGAAGACCCTCGAGAGTCTGGAGGAGGAGGTCAACGCCGCCTTGAAAGACGGCTGGGTCCCGACGGGCGGGCCGATGAACCTCCCGTTCGGCTTCGCCGGGTACTTCCAAGGCATGGTCCGCTAGTGACTCACTCGACGGCCACGGTCCACCCGCGCTCGTCCGGGATCCGCTTCTGCTGGATGGCCGTGAGCTCGTCATGCAGGATCCGGGTAATCGGCCCGACCTCGCCATCGCCGAAGCTGGCGACCCTGTCGCCGTGCTTGATCGAGCCGATGGAGGAGACCACGGCGGCCGTGCCGGCGCAGAAGCACTCGTCGGCGCTCAGAGCGTAGTCGACGTCGACCTTCTCCTCGCGGACCTCGTAACCCCTGTCCCTCGCGATCTCGATGACCGACTCCCTGGTGACTCCCGGCAGTATGGTCCCGGTCAGCTCAGGCGTCGAGATGACGCCGTCCTTGACGCAGAAGAAGTTGGCCGCTCCGACCTCCTCGACGTACCTGTGGTGAACGGCGTCGAGGTAGATGATCTCGGCGAAGCCCTCGGACTTGGCGGCCTTCGATGGGACCATCCCGGGCGCGTAGTTGCCGATCGCCTTCACCCCGCCCGAGCCGCCCGGGGCGGCGCGGTGGAAATCATCCGAGACCTTCAGCGAGATCGGCCTGAGGCCGCCCTTGAAGTAGGGCCCCACCGGGGAGACGTAGACCAGGAACGTGTACTCGGGTGCGGGTGCCACACCGAGGATTGCGCCGCTGCCCATCAGCAGCGGCCGGATGTAGAGCGCGCCCTTGCCCATGGGGGGGACCCAGCGGCTGTTCTCGAGCACGGTCTTGCGGACCGCGTCGAGGAACATCTCCTCAGGGACGACAGGCATCCCGAGGCGCTTCGCGCCGTCCTGCATGCGACTCGCGTTCCTCTCGGGCCGGAACATGACGATGCTGCCGTCGGCTGCGCGCTGCGCCTTCAGGCCCTCGAACAGGCCCTGGCCGTAGTTGAGAACCCCAGCGGCCGGTGACATGCTGAGGTCCTGGAAGTCCTGCATCACCCCAGGGCTCCAGTCCCCACCCTCTTTGCAGTGGGAGATGTACATCCGATCGGTCTTCTGGTAACTGAATATCATGCTGTCCCAGTCGATTGCCGGGCTGTCATTATCCAACACCAATGCACCCCTAATTGCGTCGCAGGTGAGGGGGTCGGCTTTCAACGGTTCCGCTCCTACCCGTCCACTATCGTTTTGGGCTCTCACGATTACATAGATTGAAGGCGTCTTAGCACAGCCTGAGTCCGAGGGACAGCCATGCAGTGGGAGGAGGAGATGTGCATCATATCAGGCTCCTATCAATCGGGTGATGGGAAGCCCCACCGAACCACCGTTGAACTCTGGTGCCGCTCTCGCGCTGGACACTCTGTGACCCTGTTGGTGAACGGGCTTCGACCGTATGTCGTAATCGCACTGCCCGGCAAACCACGACCAGCTTCCGAGGCCGATTCGGCACTGGATTATCTACGGAGCATGGACTGGGCGGTCAACGTCACCCCAATCGGTGACAAGTGGACCCCGGACGGCGACAAGCCGCACTGGAAGGTCGAGGTGCCACAACCCTGGATGATTACCAGAGGCCCGAATATTAGGAAGACATTGCAGGAGAGTTGGGAGGTCAGCAGCGCCGACATATTGTTCGAGCGCAGATTGCTGCTGGACTACGACCTCGGACCCCACATCTCTGCCTGCGGTGAGGTACTCTGGGCCGGCGAGCGCGCGCCGGTCGAGGCCCGTGACGAGTCTACCACGGATCGCGCTACCGCTACTGGGCGTATCGCCGAGGTCGGTGGAGCAGGCCTCTATCCGGTCGACATGGTTCTGTCTTGCACTGTGGATGACCTGTCAATCACCGAGCCATTCCGAACCCCATTCGTCACCTTCTCATTCGACTTGGAGACGAGCATCCAGTCGAACAGGATCCTGTGTGCCGCGGCTGTCATCGACAGGGGAGGGGAGCGCACTGAGCACACCTTCCAAGGCGAGGAGGGCGATATCATGGAGGGGCTGACCAAACTCATCCGCTCCGAGGATCCCGACATCATCACCGGCTACAACATCGACAACTTCGACCTGCCTCGGATGGAGGAGAGGGCGGACGTCCTAGCAGGCCGCTCAAGGATGGAGGCCGCCGCGCTGTACGGATGGGGCAGAGTCCCGATGCTGCAGAGCGAGAACAGGAGGCTGTTTCCCAGCCGCCAGCAGAACCGCGTCTGGAGAATTCCAGGAAGAATCCCTCTCGATGCTTGGTGGCAGGCACGCCAGACCCTCCGACCTCAGCGGGAGACTCTGAGATATGTCTCCAAGTTGCTCTGGCCAGAAGATGAGGACAAGCACAAACTGGACATCGATGCCAGCCAGATGGACAGGGAATGGGCCGAGCGGCCCGAGGAGGTCCTCGAGTACTGCGTTCGAGACACGGTTCTTCCGTTGGACATCCTCGATCGTCTGCAATCGGTCGCTCGCAAGGAGGCTCTCGCCTCGGTATCACTGACAACAGTCGAAACAGCCTCCTCTGGAACCACCAGCCAGTGGCTCGACTCGCTGGTGATCCGTCTGGCAGACCGCAGAAACGTCTCCGTCCCGACCACTAACTCGGGGCCTCGGAGGAGGAATCAGATCGCCGGCGGATATGTCCACGAGGTGGACGCGGGACTGGAGCCATGGGTTGTCGTACTCGACTTCAAGTCGATGTACCCATCGATCATGATTGCAAACAACATATGCTTTACCACCCTCCTGAGAGACGGCTCAGTCGACGATTCGCACAGCGTATCGCCTACCACCGAGACGCGATATCTCTCGAAGGAGGACCGCTTAGGGCTGGTCCCGCAGCTTCTGGAGCAGCTGATGCAGAGCAGGGAGGTCCACAAGGCCGCCCTCTCAGTTGCCAGGGAGTCTGGCGACGAGGCCGAGGCCTTCCTGCAGGACCAACTGCAATACGCAGTCAAGATTCTGATGAACTCGTTCTACGGAGTCTTTGCCTCGAGCTTCTACCGCTTCACCCACCCCGACCTCGGCGCCAGCATAACAGAATGGGCCCGCCACAACATCCGCGGAATCATCGCTCATGTGGAGAAGCGCGGCCACGAGGTGGTCTACTCTGATACCGATTCGATATTCGTCAAAGCCCCGGTAGACAAGGAGTCTCCAATCAACAAGCCGCCAGAGGATTCGCCGGTTCATGCGGATTGGGAGAGGGCGAAGGCGGAGACGCTTCGCTTCGGTGAGAGTCTGGCCTCAGAATTCACCAAGGAAGGAGCTGAACTAGAGCTTGAGACCGCGCTTTCCGCTTTCTTCAGCCACGGTGCCAAGAAACGCTACGTCGGTCGTGTCGTGTGGCCGCGAGAGGAGATGCTGATTCGCGGCTATGAGGTTCGCAGGACCGACTCCTTCGCGCTTCTGACTCGCACGATGACGGAGATGTTCGAAATGATCCTGGACGGTGAGGAATGGGCCGCCGTCGAGATGACCAAGTCAGTCATCGACGATGTGAAGGCTAGGCGTGTCGACGCGGCCGATTTGGTCATCAGCCGCTCCTGCAAGGGTACACTGAGGCGCGACGGCACAGTCGACTTCTCCAAGGTCTACGATAACCCGAACGGGTTGCCTTACGTGCGCGCGGCGAAGAAGAGAATTGAGAGAGACCTGCCCTTCACCCCCGGGATGAAGGTGGGCTACGTCGTCACCAGCGCCAAGAACAGCCCCATGGATGTGGAGCCCTGGCTCGTCGATGAGATTGGCGAGGATCCACCCAGATACGACCCGGATTATTACGCGAGGCGCCTCGCGACAGCCCTGGGTAGGATAACAGAGGCCTTCGGGTGGGGTAGGACCGAACTTATGTCAGGCTCGCGCCAACAGACCCTCTTTGACTTCTAATCGCTACATTGGAAGCCTGTCTAACCGCCATTGGATGTGTACTGGACAGCGTAGGGTTGATTTCAGCCGGTCTCCCAGACCAGACTGATGGCTCGCATGCGTGCGCTCGCTCCGATGCTGACCGCAATCCTCCTCTGCTCGGCCTTGGCCGGATGCCTGGATCTGCTCAGTGGAAACGATCCGCCTACAGCGGTGATGTCGGTTGACCCACCGGGAACAGCCAAGGCCGGCGACTCACTCACCTTCAGCGCTGTCGGCTCCTCTGACTCCGACGGCGACTCCCTGACTTTCACTTGGACCTTCGGCGACGGCAACACCGGGACCGGGATGACCACCAGCCACTCGTACGCCCAACCCGGCGACTACACCGCCCGCCTGGCGGTCGGCGACGGCACCCACGAGGCTATGGCCAGCATGACCATCACGGTTATCGACGCCTCGGCGCGCGAGCCGCACGCGGAGATCACTGCCAACAAGGACGACGACTGCGAGGGCGAGGAGCCACCCAACGGCGATTTCGTCCTGGTATGGGTCTGCGAGGACGACAAGGACGAGAACGAGAGGGAGATCAGCGTCTCGACCACCGTCTCACTCGACGGTTCGGATTCATGGGCGGGATGCGACCCCGATCAGGCCGAATGCTACGCCGAGGAGTACCTGGTCGAGTACAACTGGGACCTCGACACCAACACCGATTCCAACGGCGATGGGATTCCGGAGAACGACATCGACGCCTCCGGAGAGACCTACGAGTGGGAGGACCTGCCTGCTGGGGCCTGGGACATACGACTCTCGGTCACCGACGACCAGGGCCTCATCGACCACGTCGACTCGACAGTCTACGTCAACTACCGTGGGGTCTGGAAGGACTTCGTGATCGACCGCCGCTACCAAGATCCGATAATCATGACCTGGGAGTTCCCCGTCACCTACGATGATGATACCAGAGACAGGATCCGCTACCTCAGGGTCAAGCTGACATACCCGGCCGAGGACGATGACCAGCCCTTCGGAGGAATAGACACGGAGAACAAACTCGACCTCTATCTGTACAACAGCACCGACGAGGAAGTCGCCAACACCTCGGCCATCGACGACGAGAGCAGGGACGCTGGCGACTGCGCATCCGACGACCGCTGCGTCTGGATGGTGGTGGGCGGCTCGACCGTTCGGGGATTCGTACCAGGAGACTGGACAGTCGACATAGTCAACGAGAAGACCCACAACACCGAGGTCAAGCAGATGGTCGTCGAGTTGCAGTACCGCTAGTCAACCGGCTTCCTTTACGCTAGGCTGCTCAGAAGTGACCTCCCCTATCCTAGGGGGAGAGATTCAAATACACCCCATCGGTCGGCGGGACACTCAGAAGGTGTACATTATGGGTTCACAATGGGAAGATAAGAGCAAGTCGCATTTGAATATCGTATTCGTTGGTCACGTGGACCACGGGAAGTCGACGACGGTCGGCAGACTGCTGCTAGACAGTGGCCACATTGAACAGCACGTCATCGATGGCAACGAGAAGTTGGCAGCCGAGATGGGCAAGGCCGGATTCGGCTTCGCCTACGTCATGGACGGACTGAAGGAGGAGCGCGAGCGAGGCATCACCATCGACGTCGCTCACAAGGAGTTCTTCACCCCCAACTACTACTTCACCGTCATCGACGCGCCAGGTCACCGCGACTTCGTGAAGAACATGATTACCGGCACCAGCCAGGCCGACGCCGCAGTCCTCTGCGTCGCCGCCGACGATGGTGTGAACGCCCAGACCAAGGAGCACGCCTTCCTAGCCCGCGTCCTAGGCGTCCAGCAGCTGATCGTGAACGTCAACAAGATGGACATCAGCGGTGTCGATTACTCTCAGGAAAAGTATGACAGCGTCGTCACCGAGGTCACCGGCCTTCTCAAGATGGCAGGCTTCAAAACCGACGAGATTCCGTTCATCCCCTGTGCTGCGCTGGCCGGTGACAACGTCTTCAACAAGAGCGAGAACATGCCTTGGTACAACGGCATGACGCTGTTCGAAGCCATCGACAAGATACAGATGCCCCCGAAGCCTACCGACAGGCCGCTGCGTCTGCCTATCCAGGACGTCTACAAGATCAGCGGGATCGGCACTGTGCCGGTCGGCAAGATCGAGACTGGAGTGCTGAACGTCGGCAAGACCGTCGTGTTCAACCCGAGCCAACAGACTGCTGAGGTCAAGAGCATCGAGATGCACCACACCAACGTCGAGAAAGCCGAGCCCGGCGACAACGTCGGTTTCAACGTCCGCGGTCTGGCGGCCACCGACATCCGCCGAGGCGACGTCGCAGGATACACGGACAACGCGCCGATGTTCGTCCGCCACGACGAGACCTTTGTCGGACAGATCCAACTAATGGACATCCCGAAGGCCATCGGCTCCGGATACACCCCGGTGTTCCACGCCCACACCTCGCAGGTAGCAGTCCGCTTCGTCGATCTCCTCGAGAACTCGAAGACCAAGGAGGCCAACCCTCCGTTCCTGAAGACCGGTGACGCCGCTCTCGTTCGCTTCATGCCGACCAAGCCCATGGCAATCGAGCAGATGGACGCGTTCCCCGAACTAGCCCGCTTCGCAATCCGCGACATGGGCAAGACAGTCGCCGCTGGCGTCTGTATGAAGGTCGAGAAGAAGTGATTCGCGAAACTGATACTTGGTGAGTGGGATGCCTGTCGTCACCACCATCAAGTTGACCGGCGAGAATCACACTGACGTAGATCTGGTCTGCGAGCACATCAAGTCGATCTCAGAGGAGACCGGCGTCAATCTGCGTGGCCCGATTCCCCTGCCTACGCGCCGTCTGGTCGTGCCCTGCCGCAAGAGTCCGGATGGAGAGGGCGCGGAGACCTGGGACCACTGGGAGATGCGAGTCCACAAGCGCCTGCTCGAGCTGGTGACTAACACCGCCAAGGACGAGAAGGCGCTCCGCAAGGTTCTGCGAATCCCGATCCCCGATTCGGTCACCATCGAACTCTCGCTGCGCAACCTAGGCTAGGCTGCCCATCGGGTCCCAGGCCGGAAGCACCACAGGCTCGGTCTCGAGTCCGGCGACCATCTTCTCATTCAGGTACGAGGTCGGAGCAGCTATCTCGAACATGTACTCGTCGTACCAGCTGTCGTTCATCGTGTAGTAGCCCTTCTGACCGGTCTCGCCCCCCCACGAGTTCTCGACACGCCAGCGTCGGGCCCTCCCATTGACCACATCGACACCGGTGAACAGCATCGCATGAGTCATCATGGTCTGGTTGTGGCGCAGCCTGTCGGCCTTGTCCATGCCGTACTCGACCCCGTAGAGTCCCTCGACGTCGAACAGGTCGGCGTCCCAGAGCCCCTTCTTGCGATCCATCTCCTTGCCGACGTCGCAACCCATCCAGACGGGCATGCCGTCCTCGAGCAGCCTCTGCGTGACCGCCTTCATCTCCTTGCTCGGCACATTCAGGTAGACTACGGGAGGCCCGCCGGCGACGTTCTGCAGGAAGTCGATGGTGTAGGTCCGATAGTACTCGTTGCGGGGGTCGTTGACGATGCAGACGTAGTCCTCCCACTCGATGTCGACGTACTCAGCGGCGAACTGCTGCGGGGTCATCCTGCCCTTGCGGTGGAACTTGTCATCCTTGTCGCGCCACTGCCAGTCGAATGTCTTGGGTGGAGTGCCTAGGTGGATGCACAGCATCTTCCAGACGTCTGCTATCCTCTTCTCCTTGTGTTCCCGGGCCTCATCTTCCGTGCCACCTCCTTCGAGGATGGCCCGGATCTCACAGGCCGAGCTCCTCAGGATGTTCTTCAGCTCGGTATTCATCCAGCGTGTCGCGCTGCTGGTGTTAGACTCGGGAAAAGCCGACTTGGGGACCAGGCCGTGCTTGCGAATCAGGTTCATCGCCATGTTCCACTGACCGCCGTCGCCGATCGGGTCGGAGAGCAGGAAGTGGATGGTGCGGTCGTCGACGGGGCGGTCAGCCGTCTCGATGATGGCCTCGAGCAGGTGGTTGGCCCGCTCGAACTTGTCCCAGAAGTGAATGTGGGCCTGGCTGAACTCGAAGTTCTTGAGATTCATCTTCTTCATCGCACCGACCCTGAACAGGTTCAGAGTCGCGAACAGCCAGCACCGACCACTCTTCATCTGAGCGGTCACCTTCCAATCATCCAGCTTGGTGCTGAAAGAGGAGTCCATGTTCTGAACCAGGTTCCTGTCCAAAGTCAAATCGGGCAACTGCACGTTCGTCACGGCGTTCTGCGCGACCTTGTTCGATGGGTTCGCCGCGAAACCCTTCCTCAATTCTACAACCTGTTTTCTGGTAATCGTCTTGCCCATTGGCTCACCTTTGGTGAGCCACTTCGAGTAATGGCGACACTAAGTCATTGCGAGAATCACAGCGGCGCCGGTTCGGCGAAGCCGGCGGCGATGAGGGTATCAGCAATCGGAGCCGCACATGATTCGACATCGCCAGCAGTCAGCACTATCTCCGAGCCGTCTTCGGTGATTATGGGATCGGAGAGGTCCTTCAGGATGCGGATGCGGCGCAGCCCGCTCTCATCTTCAGCAGGGGGCTCCTCGAGAGGTGCAGGAGGGGCAGCACCGGTGGCGCGGCCCGGAAACGCGTCAATCTGCCGAATCCGATCCTCTTCGTCAATCTCGGGATCCTCCCAGTTGCCGCTGGGCGGTGTCCGTACTGCATCGGGTGTCGCGTAGGATATCTTCTCATCCTGCTTGATGAACTCAGTAAGAGGAGCGTGTCCGGTGATGTTAGCCGATTCGGGAATCTCGATGCTGGAGCCCCGTAGCAGGGCGTTCCACGAGACTTCGTGTTTGTACTTCTCAACGAGGTGACCGACCCCGGAGTAGTAGGCTCTCTCAGAGGGGTCATGCCTCTCCCAGTCCATCGTCTCGAAATTCGCAGCCACGTTCACCGCGTCACCCTGCGGGGACTTAAGCAGGTTCGAGAGGACAGCGTGCTGGGTGAACGCGTTCAGCCGCAGGCGAGTCAGATCGCTGACGCAGGTCCGGATGATGCCCAGCCGTCGTGACTTGAGTTGCGCCTTGGCAGTCATGCCCTCGTCCCTGATGGTCTCTGCAAGCTCCACTTCCAGATGGTGCAGCAACTGTCCCACTGAGCCCCAGAATGCGGGGACTGGCAGGTCGACTGGAATGGTCTGGGACTTCTGCTTGCGAGAGAGCTCGAAAAGGGACTTCTCGATGGATTGCAACTGGTTCCTGTTTAGCCTAGGTGCAGCACCATCTTCGTCCATCAGAGCAACCCGTCGGGAGTGGGTGGAGGGAGACTATTGAACAATTCCTAGCGACATCCGGCAAAACCCCCCGAGGCGCGGGTATCAAGAGCCAAACTTCCCTCCCAGCGCCGCAGGTGTACCCGAGTGGTCAAAGGGGTCGGGCTCAAGATCCGATGCGTAGTGCTTCGCAGGTTCAAATCCTGCCACCTGCACCAATGACGCTCACAGGATTGCAATCACGGCCTTGAGGAACTCGAGCGAGCCCTCTATCCCACGTGCCGCAGTCAGGCAGTCGGCCGCGTCCACCACATCCTCTCGCTCGTCGTTGACTGCGACGGAGAAGCCGCAGAGTTCGAACATCGAGATGTCGTTCGGTGCATCACCGCACACGAGCACCCTCCCAGGGTCTACACCACGCTGTTCGAAGGCCATCCGCAGACCCCCCGCCTTGTCTATTCCAGGGGCCGTGATGTGAACCGCGAAACCCGTGGGTACGACGATGAGGTCAGACCACTCGCTGCCAGCGAGGAGCTCGCGCATCAAATCTTCATTTCCATTCTCGAATAGGCACCACTCGGTCTCGCGCCAGCGGTTCGATTCTATCCCCGCCGCATCGAAGTCATCTATCTGGGTGGCCAGCCACTGTACGGCTGCTCTAGCGCGGGAGCCGTCGGCCCGCGTGATGATTTCGTGTCCCTCGCCGCTGTCCCAGACCATGCCGCCGTTCTCGGCTACGATGAACCCGGATGCCCCGAGCGACTGCCTGATAGGAGTGACGTTGGGAAGCGTGCGACCGGATGCGAGTGAGATCGGAAGACCGCGCGCCTCGACCTCGCGAACCAGCGGAATCAGGTCGGGATGAAAACCCCCGGCGTCCATCAGAGTGCCGTCCACATCGAACACGACCATGTCCCAGG
>JAKUUO010000007.1:12809-61140 GCA_022448665.1 Candidatus Thalassarchaeum betae
CTCATGGATGTCCCAGGGGTGCTCAACGTCCGTCTGGATGACGGCAAGGTCGAGATGCAGCGCCTCTGGCTCGACGACCCCAGCCTCAGGGAGGTCTCCGAGCTGAGGATGCGCAAGATACTGGGGCCTGAATCGAAGCTGGTGCCCTCCAAGAGCGCTAGGCTCAGGCCCGATCAAATTCGACTGCTGGGCGCGGCGATGACCGTCCCGCTCATCGGCGGCGTCATCGCCATAGAGCAAATCCACGATATCCCGAATACGTTGGCGGCCGGGGTGGCTTTCTTCGGTGTCATCTTCGCTGGCTACCAGATGTTCCAAGAGGCCTTCGCCAGCATCCAGAACAGGATCCTGGGATTTCAGGTCCTGACCTCGCTCGCCGTCATCGGTGCAATGTACCTGCACGAATGGGCTGAAGCGCTGATGGTGGTCGGGCTCGTCGGATTCGCCTCCAATCTCGAGGACAGGGCGCTAATCAAGGCCCGGGAGTCTATGCAGGGGGGCTTGGACAGGCTGCCGCGTAGGGCACGACTGCTTGAGCCGAGACCGAGCGAGCATGAGCCCCACTCCCACTCTCGCTCGCTGACGGTATTACCATCTTCCGCAGCAGCGGGAGGAGTCAATGACCACTGTGAGGACCTCACTCCGGTGGAAGCTCTCGAACCGGGCGATCTCGTCGAGGTCCGCTCGGGCGAGGTCATACCAGTAGACGGCATCGTCGTCGAGGGCGTTGGGTCCATAGACCGCGCTCCGCTCACCGGCGAGCCCTTGCCCATTCCAGTCAAGGCCGGGGATCTGGCGGAGGCCGGACTCACCCTAGTACGCGGGCCTCTGGTAATCCGCGCTCAGGCAAGCGGGGACGATACACGACTCTCGAGCCTCATCGACCTCGTCAGGCGCTACCGAGACCAGCCTACTAGGACGCAGAGCGCTATCGAGAGGTTCACCGCAGTCTGGGTGCCCTTGGTGATGCTGGGCGCGCCAGCGATAGCATTCCTCGCGTACGGTGCAACAGCCGATGCTATCCTCGTCACACTCCTGCTATGGGTCGTATCGTGCCCCTGCTCGCTCCTCCTCGCTGCTCCGGTGCCGCACGCAGCCGCCCTTTCCTCCGCCTCCGCCTCAGGACTGGTCGCACGCGGCGGCGACGTGCTCGAGGCGGCTGCGGGCGTGAATCTGGCTCTGCTCGACAAGACCGGCACGCTGACCAGCGGACGCCCTAGGATGACGGGCCTCACAGTCTCGGAGCACGAGAACGAGTACCGGGCGCTGCAGATCGCCGCGGGGCTCGAGCAGCGCTCGAACCACCCCTACGCCAAGAGCATCCTGGATTTGGCCGAGCAGCGCTCCCTCAAGGCTAGCAATGTCACCGACATCACCGACGGAGACGCCGGTGTCAGAGGCAAGCTGCGCGGGCAGGAGGTCTTGCTCGGGCGGGCCGACTGGCTGCTCGAGAACGACGTCAGCATACCACTCGACATAGACTCGGCACTCACCAAATCCAGGAAGGCCGGCTATGGCGCTAGCGTGCTCGCTATCGACGGCAAGGCGGTCGCCGCGTTCGGCTTCGCCCACGACGACGCCCGCGAGGGCGTCGAGGAACTCATCGCCGCCCTGCGTGAGCACGACATCACCGTCGAGATACTGAGCGGCGATGAGCAGGCCAGCGTCGAGGCGTTCGGACAACGCCTCGGAATCGATTCTGCCGCATGCCGAGGCGGCGTCGACCCAGAGGGCAAGGCCCAGTGGGTCTCCGAGCGCTCGAAGGCGCGCCGCACTCTGATGGCAGGTGACGGCTTCAACGACGCCGGCGCATTGGCAGCAGCTGATGTAGGAGTGGCAGTAGGCAGCGGCGAGCAGGTCAACCTCGACGCCGCTGACGTGCTGATACCCGGAGAAGACCCGAGGGCCCTCTCCCGGCTCATCACCCTCGCCAAGAGGACACGCGGAGCGGTATACGCCAACATAGTGATCTCTGTGGGGGTCACGCTGTTCCTTGTGACGACGGTCCTGCTGGGCGAGTTAACCAGTATTTTCGCAGGTGTGGCCCTGCACGAGGCCAGCGCGCTGATAGTCATCCTCAACGGCATGTGGGTTTCGGGAACCGGGGCCCAGAGAGTGACGACCCTAGTCGACTTGGGTCGGGAGCTTGGCCGCGACCTCGCCGAGGCGCTGAGGGTTGCGATTGGCCTCTCAGACGACGACTCTTCTGCGACCGCTTGATTAACCCGGCCCGGAATCGAGGCCCATGGCGGATTCGATCGAGATCGAGTCGAAGTACGCTCCTCCGCTTGCGGAATGCGCTCACTGCGACCACATGCTGCCCCAGGGTCTGGGTGAGAAGGAGTGCAAGGTTTGCGGCGCGGTCTGCCGCGTCAGCCACCAGCCGACCATCGACTCACTGACCGACGAGTCCCTACCGTGCCCACACTGCAACACCGTGGTCGTCGCCGGCACCGATGAGAGACCGGTCGAGCTGACCTGCGGGGCCTGCATGGGCAGCTTCACCCTCACTGCCAAGATCGTCAAGGTGGAGATCGACTGCCCGGGCTGCGAGAGGACGTTGAGGATCAGGCCGAGGCCCGGGACCCGTGAGCTCACCTGCCCGGCCTGCGAGTCGGCGTTCAACGTCACTTTCTAGACGTTCGTGGACCGGGGCCAAACTGCATCGCTATTGCGGCTACAGCGAGGGAGAGCAACCCCAGTGGGAAGGACCAACCCGGCAACAGCCCCCGGTCATCCCTGCTCACTTTGAGGAACACCACAGAGCGATTGCTCTCGGAGAGCAGCAGCTCTGGCGCCCCGTCGATCAGCAGCGTTCGAAAACTCCCCTCCAACTCGACGGAGACGTTCCCGGTGTACAGCGGCCGCACGGTGAACTCCAGTGTGGTCGAGTTGTTTGCACCCAACTCGGCTATCTCTATCCAGTCAGGTGACGCCTTGAAACCGTCTCCCTTCAACCAGAAGGTCCCGTTGACAAGCGGTCCGAAGCCGGTGTTGTTCAGTTCGAGGGAGAGGGTGAAGGACTCGCCGTTGACTATCTCGGTGGGATGGCTGCTACCATCAAGCACGGGATGGGCACCGAAGAGGGGGTAGTTCCCCATCATGTACAACGAGCCGATGAAAGCGGCAGTGAGCCGGGACTGCTTCTCCTCCACCGAGATCATCCCCCACTGCTCATTGTCCACCTCGATGGTCACAGAGGGCATCCCGAGCGAGTATCCGTAGTCGAGCGAGGTCCCCTTGGCGATGTACAGCTCAGTCGCAGCCGGCCCGGCTCTGAGTCCGGTGAGCTCAGTCAGCTCCTGCTCCAGGCGGGTGTACATCTCGACGTCAGGCGTGAGTGACTCGGTGTATCCCCACGGCGTCAGGAACCAGAGTGTGCCGGTGTGCATCGATATGTAGAGGCGGAAGTCGTGTGCCTCGAACAACTCCACATTAGCAGCCACCTCGGGCTCGCTCGCAGGCCCGCTGCCGGCACCGTCCCATTCGAAGGGGTAGTTGCGGTTGAGGTCGACCCCGTTGGAGTTGGCCCTCGTGTCACGGGTGTTGCCGTCGACATTTACCATGGGGAAGATGAAGATGTCGTGGCTGTCGACGAACTCCTTGACCCAAGCGTCCTCTTCGTACTGGGTCACCAGGTAGTCGAGCAGGAGCATCGCCACCTCCATCCCGAGCTGCTCGTTGCCGTGGTGCCCCCCATCGATGAGAATCTGCGGTTTGGGTGTCGTGTCGGAGAGGTTGGTGACCTCCGCCAGCAGCAGCTTGCCATAGTCATTGAACGGATCCAACTCACCGTCGACGCTGCGTCCGATCGTGGAGAGGCGCATGATTCCCGAGTGGTCCTGCTGCAGCGCCTCCATGTGCTCGCGCAGGTCCCAGTAGTGGTAGTACACCTGGTCGTAGATCTCGTCGCGGATATTCTGACGTAGCCATTCGCTCGCCCTGTCGGAAACCTCCGGTCCCCACTCGACCCCGGGACCTCCCTCGACTCCGTTCCTGTCGTCGGCACCGCCTGTCCAGTCTGGCCCCTGTATTGGGCTGGAATCGAAACAACCGGCCAGCGGCGTCAATAACAGGAAAATAGCGACCAGAAGGTGCGTGTGTTTCACGAAAACGCCTGTTTATCTGTCCGTATTAACTTTCAGATGACGTCAGATCCACACGGGTTCGTGGCTTCCGATAGTATCCTGAAACCGCTTTTATCAGCCGATTCGGACCCTTCGCTCTCAAATACTCAGAAATGAGCGTCAACTTGGGGATGGGTACCCGTGAGTGAGAGCAAGTCGCCGGATGGCAACGATACCGAAGGTATCGACGAACTGGCTGAACTGCGTGCCCAGCATACCCTCTCCGCTTCTTCCAGCATGGAGTCGGTGGCACGCGCCAGAGAGCGCTTGGACGAGGAGTCGAAACTTCGCTCCGGCATCCGCCGCGAGCGCCGGATGCGCATCACCGAGATGACCGAGAGGGTCTCCGGGATGCACGGGGCGATGCGCAAGGCCAACGAGATCCTGTTCGAGGAGAGGCTGCAGCAGATCGAGGCAGACCTCAGAGCCGAGCTCGAGGACGAGATGGAACGCCTCGAGACCGAGGCCTTGGAGCGTGAGGAGAGGCTGCTTCGCGAGGAGATGCTGCATCGGCTCCGCCGCGAGGAGAACCGGCTGCGCGAGCAGCTCGATCTGGAGCGCGACCGTCGTATAGAGGCGCACTCCACCCAGTTGCGAAGTAGACTCAAGGACGAGATGGAGACCGAGTATGAGCGCCGCAGAGCGTTCCTCGAGGAGCGTTTGGAGCTCGAGGCGGCCCAAGACGTCGAGAGGATGCAGCGCCGAGTCGAGATGGACCTGCGTGAGGCCATGGAGACCGGAGTCCACAGAAAGGTCGAGGCCCATCGCTTGGATCAGGAGATGCAGAGGAGGGAGCGCCTCTCCGAGTCCCGCAGGGAGAGAGAGGTGGAATTGGAGAAGCAGCTCAAGGACGAGCGAGCATCGCTCGAGAAGGATATGAAGGCCGACGTCGACGTACGAATCAAGGAACTCGAGGAGGAATCAGAGCGCAGTGCGCTGGCCGAGCTCGACCGCCGCTTCCGGTCCGAGCGGAAGACCATGGAGGTCGCACTAGCCCTTCGCCGCCAGGAGATGGCGCTTGAGCAGGAGGTCGAGATGGAGCACAGGGTGGCCGAGTTCGCCAAGAAGCGCGAGGGCGAGATGATGGCCAAGCTCGAGGAGCAGTTCGCCAAGCGCGGCGACCTCTCAAAGAAGGAGGTCAAGGAGATCCTCAAATCGCTCGAGGCGGTCCTCA
Source organism: Candidatus Thalassarchaeum betae (assembly GCA_022448665.1). Taxonomy (GTDB): domain Archaea; phylum Thermoplasmatota; class Poseidoniia; order Poseidoniales; family Thalassarchaeaceae; genus Thalassarchaeum. The sequence continues at coordinate 18,111 of JAKUUO010000007.1, forward strand.
AGTCGAAGTGGGAGGCCGCGCTGCTCGATGCAAAGCAGTCAGCCCTCGAGAGAGTGGGCGAGGACTAGCCGCTCAGTATCCGCTCGATGCGTGCATCCACTTCCTTAGCGAGGTCCCAGTACGCCTTGCTGCCCGGGTTGGACTTGTTCGGCTTCTTCGCGATGACTATCGGTGCCCCCTCCAGCGGTGCCTCGGCTATCGCCACAGAGCGCTGGATGGCAGTCTCGAACACCCGGTCGCCGAAATGCTTGCGCGCTTGTTCGGCCACGGTCTCGCCGAGGTTGCTGTTGGTCTGAACCATAGTCAGAGCGATTCCAAACATCTTGAGCTCTGGATTGATCGCCTTCTGCACCTCTCGGATGGCGTTGATCAGCTGCCCCATGCCCTCGAGCGCGTAGAATTCGGCCTGGATGGGTATCAGCACCCAGTTGGCCGCAGCAAGCGCGTTCACTGTCAGCAGACCCAGAGAGGCCGGGGTGTCGACGATGACCACGTCGAAGTGCCCAGCAGCCTGCTCGAGAGCCAGTTTGAGTCGATTCTCGCGTCCGATCCTGGTGGCGAGATCGATCTCGACGCCAGACAGGTCGAGGTCGGCGGGCAACAGCCACAGGTTGTCGATGGCGATGTCCTTGGGAGGTCCCCGCTTGCGCTCGGGGTTGTGGAGCTTCCAAGCCGCGCGCATAGCCTCAGTCAGGTTTTCGGGGCCGAGCAGGCACTCGTTGAGGGTGACCGGCGCGCCGTCCACTCCTCCCTTGAACAACTCGTTCATCGTCGGGCCCAGTGACCTCTTGTCGATGCCGAAGGTGGTGGCGACGTTTCCCTTGGGATCGAGGTCGACCAGCAGGACCCTGCGCCCGGAGACGCCCATCTGCTCGTTGCCGACGGCCAGAGCCGAGGCTAGGTTGACCGCCGTGGTGGTCTTGGCGCAACCGCCCTTGTGGTTGACAACCGCAATCACGACCGGCGCAGACATGTCCCTCACTGGGGGAAAACCGCGGGACTACCGTGAATCTTGCGAATCACTGGATGACCGGGACGGGCACTTCGGACAGTATCTTGCGAGTGATGTGCCGTCCGGTGACGCCGCGAATCTTCGATTCGGGCTTGAGGAGAATCCTGTGGCTGACGACCTCGAGTGCGACGTTCTTGATGTCGTCCGGGATGACGTAGTCGCGACCGTCGATTGCCGCGGACGCACGACTGGTCTTGAACAGAGACTGGCTGGCACGCGGCGAAGCTCCGGTGATGACGCGGTGGTCCTCGCGGGTGCGCTGGACCAACTCGACGATGTAGGACATGATGGCGGGGTCGACGTGGACCGTCTCAAGCGCCTTCTGCATGGCGACGACCTTCTTCGGGCTGGTAATCTGCTCGATGTCGTATTCGTCCTTGCCGCGCAGCTTCCTGCGCTGCAGGATGGCTTTCTCCTCCTGGCGGTCTGGATAGCCCATTGACATCTTCATCAGGAAGCGGTCCATCTGCGCCTCAGGCAGCGGGTAGGTGCCCTCCTGCTCGATGGGGTTCTGCGTGGCCATGGTGATGAAAGGCGCCGGGAGCTTGTGGGTGATGCCCTCGATGGTGACCTGCTTCTCCTCCATGGCCTCAAGCAGAGCGGCTTGGGTCTTGGGCGGAGCGCGGTTGATCTCGTCAGCGAGAAGGACGTTGGTGAACAGCGGTCCGGGGCGGAGCTTGAACTCGCCCGCCTGCTGGTCGTACATGTATGTCCCCATGATGTCAGCGGGCAGCAGGTCCGGGGTGAACTGGACGCGCTTGAACTTGCATCCGAGGGCAGTGGCGAAGGTGTTCGCCATCAGGGTCTTGGCCAGTCCGGGGAAGTCCTCGATGAGGGTGTTGCCGTTCGAGAGGATGCCGATTGTGATCCTGCGTAGGTTCTCCTGCTTGCCGATGATGACCTTGGCGACTTCGTTCATCAGGGCGTTTGAGATTTGGGCGACCGTCTGGATCAATTCGCGAGCCTTAGGGTCTGCTGATTGAGCCATGTGACAACCTAACCTACTAACGCCCTCAGGCCCACTCATACACTACTTGAGTTTTCGGTCCTCGTGAACGCGAAACGCATCAAAACTCTCAGCGGCCCCAGAAGTGGTCTTCCTTGCGATGAATGGCTAGCAGTTCATCGAATACATCCTGTTCGGCCGATGTCAGTTCCATCTTCCTGAGCTTCTTCGCATGCGATTCTGGGATGTCCACAAGCAGGCTGTCACCCTCGTCGATCTGACGCCCCACAGTGACTCCTTGGATGGCTATGGCGACCTCGTCCCCCTGCATCGCCTCCTTCATCGAATTCTCACCGGAACGGATCGACTTGATTCGCCCGATGCGCCTCTCTTCCTTGAGCAGGTACTGGCCGACGTGGATGCGACCGGCCACCACTCTGACGCCGACCACAGCCGGCTTGGAGACGCGGAAGGTGTGGTCGGGAAGAAGGAGAACCCTGGCTGGGTAGACGACCAGCTCGCGGCTGGCCTCCTCGAGCTCGCGGCCTCGCTGCTCGACCCACTCCTCATGCTCCTCCAGGATTCGGTAGATGATGTCGGAGCCTATGTGCTTGGCTCCGGCATCGGAGTTCTCGACCTCTGTGACGGCATCAGGCAGGATGTCAGTGCTGAATGCCATGATGACGCGGTGAAGCGGGTTGCTGGCCGCCTCGGTGTTGCGGATGTCCCTGCGGCTGACTTGGCCGATGCTGGCCATGCGAATCGGGACCTCAATGGCGTTGAGCTCCTTGGCGAGCGCCTCGAGACCTCCGACAGTGTCCGCTTTGATGCACACACCCTCTTCCTCGAGCTCGATCGAGAGCTTGGACTCCTCGTGCGCGGCTGCTAGGGCCTCGGTGCGCTCTGCATCGGTGTGAACCACCCGTAGGGTGGTGCCTGCGAGCACTCCATCGAGGTCCGGGGCCGAGATCTTGAGCCCGCTAGCGGCATGGGCCGCATCAGAAGCGTCCCAGCGGTTGCCCGCATCCCGCATCTCGCTCATACCACGAGGAGTGAACAGACCCTTGACGCGCGTGGCGCGCCCACCATCGTCGGTGACTAGGACGATCTCGTCGCCTTTCTCGATTGAGCCTCGGTGCAGGATGACGTCGAGCGTCTTGCCGAGGCCACGCTCCTCCTTCATCTCGAGTACCGTGCCCTCGCCCGAGCCTTCGATGTCGGTTAACTGCTCGGTGAGGTAGCGCTCGGCCAGCCCGATGACCACGGCAAGCAGGTCCTGGATTCCCTCACCCTCGCGAGCGGAGAGCGGGACCAGTGCGATGTCCTTGGTGAAGTCGTCGACGCGGTCGTAGCGCTCGATGTTGAAGCCGTGCTCGGCGAACTGACCGACCAGCTTCCAGTAGCGCTGTTCGAACAGCCCCATGGCCTCCTTCGACTGGTCACCCATGGCTTCAGCCATCGAGCGGCCGTGCTCGGAGTGCCAGCCGTGGATACGATCGATCTTGTTGGCCGCGATGACGAACGGCGTCTTGGCCTCCTTGAGGACGCGCAATGACTCGATCGTCTGCGGCCTAGTCCCCTCCATGACATCGACGACCAGTATGGCGATGTCGGCTAGGGAGCCGCCGCGCGAGCGCAGGGTGGAGAACGAGTGGTGGCCGGGGGTGTCGATGAACAGGAGGCCGGGTGAGTCGAACGTCTTGCCGCCCAGCAAGGGTGCGCACAGGGCGTTGAGGATGTCAGCGGGGACCTCGGTTGCACCGATGTGCTGGGTGATGCCTCCAGCCTCTCGATCCATAACTGACGCGCGGGCATCTTTGCCGAGGCTGCGGATGTGGTCCAGCAGCGAGGTCTTGCCGTGATCGACGTGGCCTAGCACGGCGACGATGGGTTGTCTGCGTCCTGCCATGTGACCCACCTCATGCTACTCCCTCTTTTCAGTCCCCAAGACCACCGGGGAACCAAAGCCCCAATTCGAAAGCCGCTGTTTCCTCGCCGTCCGAGCCGTGAATGATGTTCTGGTCGATGCTGCGGGCGAAGTCCGCCCTGATGGTTCCCGGATCGGCATCCTCCCAGTTCGTAGCCCCAATCAACTTGCGAGAGGATGCGATTGCATCCTCCCCGTTCCAGGCCATGGCCACTACCGGGCCCGAGGTGATGAATTCGATGAGATCAGGGTAGAACGGGCGCTCCTTGTGAACGGCGTAGTGTGTCTCTGCTAGCTCCAGCGGGGGCGTCAGATCGCGCCTGCCTAGCATCCGCAGGCCGATGCCCTCGAAGCGTCCGATTATCTCGTCAACAAGGCCACGCTGGACGCCGTCCGGCTTGATCATGATGAAGGTGGTCTGAGAGCCTCCCATGGGGCGGGCGACCCCCCTCCCCTATTTCAACGCAAAGCAGGACACCATCCCCTAGGGGCCATGGATTTCCTAGACTAGATTACTTGATGCCGCCCTTCTCGTAGCGCCGGGTCCACTTGAGCCGGCGCGGGTTGCGCTTGAGTTTGAGCATGTTCTTGCGAGCCTTGCTGTCCTTGAACCAGAACACACTGCCGTCGCGCTTGATGTACATCATGCCGGTGCCCGGCTCGATCTCCTCGTGGGTGAAGCTGCAGATGCGGCGTTCCGGCATCTCTCTCACCTTCCACCTAGACGGCGGGCCTCTCGACCCGTGTCGTGCAGCATCAGGATGTCGCCCTCGCGCACTGGCCCCAGAACGTTGCGGGTGATGATGCGGCCGATGTCTCGGGGGTTGGCCGAGTCGTTGACGCGGACCTTTACCTGAGTGGCCTCGCCGCTCATGCCGGTCCGGCCGATGACCTCGACGACCTCCGCGGGCCATGCCTCCTGTGCCATGCTGAATCTCCTCCTTCATCGGTGCTCACGCGGACAGGGTGTCGTAGTGGCCGCTGACTTCCTTGAACTTGTCCTCGGCCTCATTGTCGACTTCCATGACCGCTATCGCAGCAGTCCTGGTTCCCAGGCTCATCCCAGCCGCCTCGGCCAGGTATGCCTGGTCCTCGACGTAGATGAACGGGATCTCCTTCTCTCTGCAGATCATAGGGATGTGAGCCAGGAGTTCGCCCGGATTCACGTTCTCGGCCATGACGACCATCTTCGCGTTACCGCGCTCTGCCGCCTTGGTGACCTCGTTGGCTCCCTTCTTCAGTCGGCCACGACCGTCCTTGCCCAGAGACTTGACCATCTCGTAGACCTGCTCTTGTATGTCGTTCGGGGTTTCAAATGCTATGTGTACACTCATTGGAACTACTCCTCGTGTTAGGTAAGCCGCCGCACGACGTGGCTGATATAAACGAAACGGATTGAAAGAAACCGACCGTAGGTCGCATTGGCTAACTCATCAGCTGCTTCAGGCCTCGGGCCAGAGCCGGTGCCGCACTCACCACGGCCCTCGGATTGGGCAGCGAATCGGTGCTGTGCACGCCGTCGACGTGGCTGGCCAGCCTCAGGATGGCTCCACCCGTGAACAGGCCGTGGGTGCAGGCGGCGTGGACCTCGACAGCGCCCTGGCGCCGCAGCGCGTCGCTGGCGCGGCAGATGGTGCCGCCGGTGCTGATCATGTCGTCGACGATGGCGACGACCTTGCCGTTGACGTCAAGATCCTTGGGGGTGTGCTCGATGGTGCGGGCATCGACCCGTGTCTTCTCGAGGTAGGAGAACTCGCAGCCGATCAAGCCCGCTACCTCGGTGGCCCTGGCGATGGCGCCCTTGTCGGGGCTGAGGATGAAATCGGGGCTGACCTCCGTTTGCAGCCGCTCGGCGATTTCCGGCATCGAGCTGACGAACTGCATAGGCACGCCCATTCCCTCGAGGACCGCCGGCTCGTGTAGGTCGAGGATTGCGATGCCATCGCAGCTGCGCTCGAGGATCTCGGCGATGACGCGGGCGGAGAGCGCCTCGCCTTTCGAGAAACGCTTGTCTTGGCGCGAGTAGCCGAAGTATGGGATTGCGAGGTAGATGCCGGGCCCCACGTCGTCGAGGCTCTGTGGCTCCTCTTTCTTGAGGTTAGAGAGCTCGCCCTTGCGAACGTCCGCTAACGCCTCGAGGAGGAGGACGGTCTGAACGACACCGGAGTCTGGGTAGGTGTTCGAAACCAGCACGACCGGCTCGGCGCGAACGGCGTCGATCGCATCGGACGGGACGCGCACGTAGCCCTCGCCGTCGGGGAACCTGCGGCTCACCAGTTCGATGTGCTGCATCCCGAGAAGGGGAGCCAGAGAGGCTGCCACGTCGCGGCCGGAGGAACCACTCACAACCGGCATGTGACAAGGAGCCGCTCTGATTGCCCTTCATGACTCTGCCGACGGGCACTGGGTGGGTTGTTTTGGTGGGCATGACAGGATTTGAACCTGCGACCTCCCGGTTATCAGCCGGGTGCTCCAGCCAAACTAAGCTACACGCCCTTGAGCAGACATGGGACACCCGAATCTGATTTCAAGATGTTCCTAGGGGCACTCACTCTTCTTCCGAGCCTTCGCCATTGAGCTTGAGATAACTCGGGAGGGTGACAAGCCTCTTCATCGAGCAGCGCATTATGATTTCATCCATTCTAGCAGTTGTCCTGGCCAGTTGGCCTACCGGGACGACGATGGTCTCTGGTAGCCCGTGCCGCTTGCGCATGATGTAGTGCGGTTGGACCACCAGACCCTTGTAGGTCCGCTTGATCTTGACCAAGTCGATAACGTTGCCCAAGTCCTCGTTGTCGTTGTCGAGCACGGCTCTGTCGAGCAGTTCGTCCGGCGCGTACATCTGATTATCGATACGGACCGTGTTCCTCCACCTGCGCTGTAACTCGCGCATCGACTTTGAGAGCTTCACTCCGCCATCGGGTCTGATGCTGTGCACCAGCTCCTTGTGTAGCGGAGCGTACTCTGCGGGCTTTCTCATGTATTCCTCAGCCACGTCGTCCTCGACTTGGATTCGCATCGATCGCACGAGCTCGTCGCGCGGGTGAAAACGCTCTCCTGTTATCACACCGACTCGAGTCTCACCGACGTAGACCTCTCTCTCTAGTAGTTCTTGTATTCTGTATTCTTCGCTCACTCAGTTCCCCCCCCGTCGGGAGGAGAAGTGCATCCCCCGGCAATTCTCCGCACGGCCAGTTGGTGGTTTGGCACTTATACTATACGATTACAAAGACTGATAATCCAATTGGAATATTTCTCTTTCATCGAAGTTTTCAATTGGAAAACTAAAGTCAGTTTGATTTATTGTATGATTATCGGAAATCGAGTTTTCAACGATTCCGGAGGCTAATGGGACGCAATCCGAGAACCTGATACCGGAGAATGTTGATGTGAGGATTCGGCCTCGCTGATGGCATGGGGTTGGGAGCCGACTTGGTCCATTCCACCCTTGGCCGTCACATACTGGCTGATGGGTACGACTTCGTGATCGATTTGGACAAGTCAGCCGGCTGCCACTTCCACGACTCGAGGAGCGGACGGGACATCCTCGACATGTTCTCCTGCTTCGCCTCGCTCCCTTTGGGCTGGAACCATCCCGATCTCCTTGCAGCCAAGGGAGAGCTGGCTCGGGCGTCGGTCAACAAGGTCGCCAACTCGGACCTCTATACAGAGGCGATGGCCGAGTCTGTGGCCGCGTTCGGTAGAATCGCAGCTCCTTCCTATCTGCCTCATCACTTCTTCGTCTCGGGCGGCGCGCTCGCTGTAGAGAACACCATGAAGGCGGCGATGGACTGGAAGTCGCACGACCGCGAGGCGAAGGGGATTGACGCGTCGGGCAAGTTCGACTGGGATACCGATCAGGAGAAGTCCTCGCATCTGACTATCGGCCACTTCCACGAGGCCTTCCACGGTCGCTCGGGCTACACGCTCTCGGTCACCAACACCGATCCGAACAAGACCGCGCGCTTCGCCAAATTTGACTGGCCGCGCTTCGATAACCCAAAGGTCCGCTTCCCTGTGGATGAGGCTGAGAACGCACGACTGGACGCCTGTGAGGCGGCCACTCTGGATTCCATCAGGGCCCATGCCGAGGCCAACCCAGACACCATGGCGGCCATCATCATGGAACCCATCCAGGGCGAGGGCGGTGACAATCACTTCCGCGACTCTTTCCTGCGCGACATGAGATCGGTCTGCGATGAGGTCGGTGCTCTGTACATCTTCGATGAGGTGCAGACCGGGATGGGCGCCACCGGCAGGATGTGGGCACACCAGCACTCCAGTGTCGAGCCCGACATGATAGCCTTCGGCAAGAAGTCACAGGTCTGCGGGCTGATGGCCGGACCGCGCCTCAAGGAGTTCGACGACAACGTCTTCGCGACATCTAGCAGAATCAACTCGACCTGGGGTGGCAACCTGACCGACTTCGTTCGTGCCCGTCTGATACTGGAGACCATCGAGCGTGACGACCTAGTGAGGAACGCCGAGGTGGTCGGTGCCGAGCTGATTGCCGGCCTCAATGAGTTCGGGGCATCACACGAGATGGTGAGCAGCGTTCGCGGACGTGGGCTCTTCGCCGCCTTCACACTGCCTAGCCAGGATATACGCAACAGGTTCAACTCGGCTTGCCTTGAAGCGGGAATGCACGTCCTGAACTCGGGGACGCAGAGCATCAGACTGCGCCCGAGCCTGACTTTTTCCTCTGACGAGGTCAACGAAGGCCTCAACATTCTCGAAAGCGTTGCGAACAGCATCGAGTCCAGTGCCGTAGCTTAGTGGTAGAATGCCCAAGATAGTCTACATCAGTGGCGCAGTCGACGCCTTCTACCACTCTTTGGCCGAACGACTCCACCGAGCCGGAGCGACGCTGACTGAAGACCCCGAGGAAGCCGAGATCACGGTCGCTATCGGAGAGGGCGCCAGCGGTGATGTCGCCATCGTCCCCGCCCATGTCTATCACGGCGAAGCCGGACTGGTCGTCCGGATTCACGACCTGCTGATTCCCGAGGGCGCTGTGGACTGGGGGACCGAGGTCCTCCACGAGTGGGCTGACTGGGTCAAGGAGGGTGCAGAGGGGATTCACCCGCCAGATATCGAGGCACGTCATTGGGTCCATGTCAGAGACGCGACCGACGCGCTCTCGCTGCTGATCCTCGCAGACACGGACGCGATGGTCCAGGGCGTTCTGGACATGAGCGGTCGCAGAGCCTGGACACCACGGTCTGTCGTCGAAGAGATGAGGATGCTGTGGCTACGCTTCACTAACGCCCTGCATCACAGCCACACGATAGAGTCCCTCACTGACTATCCAAGCCCAGCTTCCTCGAGCTACAGGCCGATGCCAGTGAGGCCTGATCTGGGTCCTCTGCACGATGCGCTGCTGAGCGCAGGCGGAGAGGGCTGGCGCCCTCTGGTTTCCATGAGGGTGGCTCTGATGGAAGTCTTCGCGCACAGAAACGACTGATTCAACGCGTGTTCTTGTCGGACTGGACCTGCTTCCTGACGTCCTGAGCGCAGCCCTTGCAAGACTGCATGGCCTTTCGAACGCGCGTTCCCGCGGCGCTGTTGCCCCGGTCGTGCTTTGCAGCATCTCCCAGAGCATCTGTTAGTGCATCTATCATTCCCTGTACCATCGATTCAACGGACATGGAGTCGGGCGCCGTGCCGAACGCTCTTATGCGTTTGCCCGGCATTGGTGGCGTTTTCACGCACTAATCGCGGAATAAATCCGCGCCGAGAATAGGAAGCAGTACGCTCGCATCGCCCTCGACCACGACCTGAGGCGCCTCCGGGCGCACCTTTCCCCACGATATCGCCTCGCGCAGACGAGCGCCTGAGAGTGAACCGTCGTGCTCGGCCGCAGTCGTGATGCCAACCGCTGAGTCGAGGCCCCCGCGGTACTGGTTCCACCAGATGACGTGATGCTTCGAGATCCCTCCACCGACCATCAGGGCGTGGCTCTCTTCGGCTGTCCAAGTCAGGTCAGAGAGTATCTGCTCGTCGGCTAGGAAGTCGACCATGAAATCGGGGCTCTTCTGCCGGTGCATGAACAGTTGCGAGCCGATGGAGCCGTCTGAGAGCCCCGGGATGACGATCGGTACGCGATGCTTGGCAGCCCAGTGGAGAAGCGACGACTCATCGTCAATGCGATCACCCATGGCCCAGCACAACTCTACTGAGCCGAAGCCCAGCCACGGGTTATCCGGATCGGCCTCGCGCCGCTCGGCCTCGATCTCCTGCAACCAGGGGAGGACCACCTGCTCGAGAATCTCCCCGTAGCACTCATTGGGAATGATGACGTTGCCCAACCGATTGAGTCCCTCCTCGGCTAGTGCGATGTCATCGAGGCGAAAGTCGCCGTGGAAGTAGTCCTGATAGGTGCGAGCGATGTCATGGTCGAGCGTCCCACAGGTCGTGATGACGACGTTGAACGACTTGCGCTTGAGCGCCTCGAGGAAGAAGCCGCGCGTTCCGGTGGCGCACAGGCAGGCAGGGAATGAGAGCCAGTTCAGCACCCCGTCCTGATCGCTCTTTGCAATCGAGTCACGCAGTACATCGCGCGCGTGCGCGAGTTTGGTGGCAGTGAAGCCGCCGGCGCGCCCCATCTGGTCGATGAGCGAGCGCACATCGCCCGTGGCGGTGAAGTCGTAGTCCTCCACAGGCGCGGTGAAGTCGTCCTTGCCGTAGCCCGACACAGGCCTCCGCAGTGCTTCCGAGCCTTCAATTCGACGCACTCTCAAGCTGGAAGATACGGTCGCGCAACTGGGCGGCGCGCTCGAAGTCGAGTCTTGCCGCGGCTTGTCTCATCTCCCTCTCCAGCCGGGCGATCAGCTTCGCAGTGTCACCCTCGACCTCGTGTGTGACAACCTCGTGGGCCGCAGCCACCCACTCTGGCTGGCTGACGTTCTCGAGCACCGAGTCTGAGGTGTTCCAGACTCCCGCACCGAGGCCGAACTTCTGCGCGAGCCCCTCGAGCCCGCGCTTACCGCGCGCCTTGCCGACCAGCCGCCGCCCGCCGCCTCTGCCCCTGCCGGCAGCCCCGGACAGCAGGTCGTCGACCTCCTGGCCCATCACAGGCAGCGCCTTGCGGATGGTCTGCGGCACGATTCCGTGCTCCTGATTGTGCTCGCTCTGCATCCGGCGCCTTGCCAGCGTCTGACTGATCGCGGCCTCCATCGAGGGTGAAATCGAGTCTGCGTAGAGGATGACCGAGCCGTGCTGGTTGCGCGACGCACGGCCGATGGTCTGCAGTAGTGAGCGCTCGTTGCGCAGGAAGCCCTCCTTGTTCGCGTCGAAGATGGCGACCAGCGAGACCTCGGGTATGTCGAGGCCCTCCCTCAGCAGGTTGATGCCGACGATGACGTCGATGTGGCCGAGGCGCAGCGCTTTGATGATCTCAGTGCGCTCTAGCGTGTCGATCTCACTGTGCAGGTGATGCGCCTTGAAGCCCTGGCGGTTGAGGTACTCGGCCACCTCCTCTGCGAACTTGATGGTCATCACTGTCACGAGGACCCGCTCGTTGACCTCGACGCGCTTGCGGATCTCATCCTCGAGGTCCTGCACCTGCCCGGCCGTGGCTCTGACCTCGATGCCCGGGTCGAGCAGCCCAGTGGGCCGGACCTCCATCCTAGCAATTCCCTCTATCTGGCCCAGCAGCCCCTCCATCATCACCCTCTCGCGTGGCTTGTCCCGCTCAGCTGCCCGAGCCCCGCCGCCGCCTTGGATGTGCAGCAGCCTCTCTGGCACTCCCTGTCCGGTAATCTCAGCCAGATGGCGCAGCTCGCGCTCACCGGGGGTTGCGCTGACGTACATCATCTGCGGCACCAGTTCTTGGAACTCGTCGATGCGCAGCGGGCGGTTGTCGTAGGCCGAGGGCAGTCGGAAGCCGTGGTCGATGAGGTTCTTCTTGCGCGAGAAGTCGCCGCCGTGCATGCCTGTCACCTGCGGCAGGGTGACGTGTGACTCGTCCATGATGACGAGGTACCTCTCCTGCCCTCCGTGGTACTTCTCCGCGCACATCGAGAAGAAGTCGAGCAGGCAGTACGAGCGCTCGCCGCGCTGCCTGCCGTCGAAATGCATCGAGTAGTTCTCGACGCCCTTGCACGAGCCGATCTCGTTGAGCATCTCGAGGTCGAATCTGGTGCGCTGTTCCTGCCTGTGCGCTTCCAGTTCCATCTCCTTGGAGTTGAACCACTCCAGCCTGTCATTGAGCTCAGACTCGATATCCTCGAGCGCCTGGTTGAAGCGCTCTTCACTGGTCATGTAGAACTCGCGCGGGTGAATCCAAGCCTCCTCGAAGTCGTCGAGCGGCTCCCACGAGACCGCCTCGCAGACCTGTATGCGCTCTATCCCGTCCCATCCGAAGCGGATGCGCAGCGGGTCGTCGCGGCTCGGCATCCAGACGTCCAGCACCTCTCCGCGCAGCCGGATGTCGCCGCGCGCAATCTCCCCGGTAGTGCGGCGGTACTGCAGGCCGACCAACTGCCGGACGACGTCCTGAGGGTCGGCCTGGTCTCCCACAGCCAGCCTCAGGTGGTTCTGCTCGAACACCTCGGGGGGGTTCAGCCCGTAGATGATTGAGACCGTGCCGACTGTGATGACGTCTGGACGCGAGACCAGCGAGGCCACAGTCGAGAAGCGCTCCTGCTCGATGCGCTCGTTCATCTGCAGCTCCTTGTCGATGTAGAGGTCGCGCCCGGGGATGTAGGCCTCGGGCTGGTAGTAGTCGTAGTAGCTCACGAAGTACTCGACCGCGTTCTCCGGGAACAGCTCGCTCATCTCTTGCCACAGCTGCCGAGCGAGCGTCTTGTTGTGTGAGAGGATAAGCGTCGGTATCTGCAACCTCTCGATGACTTTGGCCATGGCGAAGGTCTTGCCCGAGCCGGTGATTCCGAGCAGTACGCAGCGCTCCTGACCCGCCTCGAGCTGCTCGACCAGCTGGTCGATGGCCTGCTGCTGGTCCCCAGCGGTGTCGTACTCTGCGTGCAGTCGGAACATCGTATGACCTCAATCTTCCAGTCCATCAATGTAATACTCTACGAACATGAGACTAGCCAGCAATGCCCATCCTGTAAGCATCGAGGCACGGAACAGAGTCTTCTGGAACCTCCCCATCGCCTCGTCAGACTCCGTTGCGGCCCCCGCTCCCTTAGTCATCACGAAGATGTTGATCAGCGCCATCAGCGCCACAGAAGGAACCCAAAGGATGTAACGAAAGTTACGCCCGTCGGTGAAGTCGTGCATGCCCGCTAGCAGGAAGCACACTAGCCAGCCGATAGTCAGAGCCACACTCAGTTTCCTAGTTGCCTCTTGACCGTAACTTGCAGGGAACGAGCGAACTCCCTGCTTGCGGTCCGCATCCTGGTCCATCAAAGCGTAGTTGATGTCGAATGCTGCAATCCAAAGCGCTACTCCGAACGAGATGAAGAACACCTCCGGATACCACAGGAACTCGGTCCGCCCATCCAGCATTCCGGTGATAGCCGCCCAGCCGTGGGAATCGGCTGCTATTGCGACCCATGCGCCCGCTGGAGCGAGTGCCAGGCACAGTCCCACCCAGAAGTGGCATATCCAGGAAATGCGCTTCGTATACGGGTAAATCACGAAAACCAGCACCGGTAGCCACGCCATCTGTAGGGCAACCACGTTCAACATCCATGCGGCGAGAAGCAGCATCAAGAGGAAGCCCCCAGAAAGAATCCAAGCAGTTTGAACGGACATTGTGCCCGAAGGAAGGTGCCTTGTAGCAGTACGCGGGTTTTCAGCATCGATGTCACGATCGATTATCCTGTTGAGTGACAAGGCCAGTCCTCTGGCCCCGATCGCGGCTACCAGTATCCACACTATGTCCATTTGCTCAGAGCCGAACTCCTTGTCAGCGAGAACGAAGCCAATCAGGACGAACGGCAGGGAGAACAGCATGTGTTCTATCTTGACGAAGTCAAGTATCTCTTTGATTCCCATCAGTAACCCCCCTCGGCAAGCCACGCATCGACTCTCTTAGCCACTTCGGGGTCGTGCAGTGTGACGCCGGGCCAGCGCCGGACCGGCAGCGGACCCTTGCTCGAGGGGATTGGAGCGGTGGCGTCCCAGGCTAGGCGGCCGCCCGAATCGTCGAAGTGCAGGTCGCGGCCGACGTCGAAGCGGCAGAACAGTTGCCACAGCAATCGCCGCCTCCATTCCTCGCTGGCGAGGTAGACGTCGTCGTCGGTGATGAACAGCCAGCGCAGGTTCTGGGCTGCCTCCAGCGACCATATCGCGTCGCAGATGCCCCCGATGATCTCCCGCTGCCGCGCAGCACCCTCCTCACTGACATTCTCCATGCTGCTCTCTGGCTTCGGCCCCCCTTCGATGTTGGTGGTGACTACCAGCATGGACGTGCGCAGCATCCGCGCTTGTATGACACCGCTCACAGCCGAGGCGGAAATCTCGAGGGAGTCCGGGCAGCCCGGTTGCGGTGGCTGGCCCGAGTGCGGGTCGTTGTCCGGAGTCGTGGTGGCATCGATGATCAGCTTGTCGTGGATATTCTCCCAAGGCGCTGCGTGGGCAAGTGTGTCGGCCACCATGCCCCTGAGGAAGACGAGGTCGTTTGGTATGTGGACGCGGTAGTCCAGAGCATCAAGAAGCGCGTCGAGGTCCTTGACCGGGTGGTCCTCGTCGACGGTCACTATCACCTTCTGGAACATCATCTGGCCGGCCCCTAACAGGCCCAGGGCGGTCTTGCGAGCCTGTCTGGGGTAGCGCTGCTTCGAGGCGACGATAGCGAGGTTGTGGAAACCCGTCTCGAGCGGCAGGAATAGGTCGGACACATCGCGGTGCTGGAACTGCAGAGTTGGCAGGAAGGCTTCGGCTATCGCCTCGCCGAGGTAGCCGTCCTCCATAGGTGGCATACCGACGATGGTCATCGGAATCATCGCATCCTTGCGGTGGGTGATCCTCGTGATGTGCATAACCGGATAGGGCTCGGCAAGCGAGTAGTATCCGAAGTGGTCCCCGAACGGTCCTTCCATGCGAGTCTCGCTGGGCAATGTGTAGCCCTCTATCAGCACGTCGCACTCGGCTGGAACCCAGAGGTCGTTGGTCTCGCACTTGACTATGGACAGTCGTCTGCCGCCGAGCAGTCCTGCGAATTCGTACTCCGTCAGGTTGTTCGGCAGTGGCGCAATTGCGCTGAACATCACTTCGGGAGGGCCACCGAGGCAGATTGCAACGGGCATCCTGCCGCTTGCAGCGTCGGCGTGGTCCGCGCCGTGCTTGTGGGCCTGCCAGTGCAGCCCGACCTCGGTGGGTCCGTACACCTGACTTCGGTACATCCCCATGTTATGGACGCCTGTGTCTGCATCAGCGGTGACGACCAGCGGGAGCGTCATGAACGGCCCTGCGTCTTCTGGCCAGGTCTTCGGAATCGGCAGCCTCGTGACGTCGGGTACCTCCATCACGACCTGCTGGCAGGCCCCCCTCGAGACTTTGCGAGGAGCCATCGTCATGCCTTGCTTGGCAAGCCCGATCCCGGTCCACGGCGCCTTGAGTATACCTCCGACGTCCGGCTTCATCAGAGCGACCATGCGCTCTCCGATCTCCCTCGGGTCGTCAACGCCCAAAGCCCGGTTGGTTCTCTCTCTGGTTCCGAAGAGGTTCATCAGCAGGGGAAACTGGCTGATGCTGCCGTCTGGCAGCCGGGGCTGCTCGAACTTCAAAGCCGGACCCCCTTTCTTCACGAGGCGGTCGGCGAAGCAGCCCGCCTCGAGCTCCACATCGACTGGATCAACGATCCGAAGCATCTCGTTCGACTCCTCAAGAGCCTCGACATAGCGGGAGAGCTGCCTCCAGACCACGCTCCGCCGGGGTGCTCACACACTGAGAATGTTCGCTCGCCATCATAGATGGCGGGACCGAGGGTTTCTTTGATATCCAGCCCTCCGGAGGTACTGTGGGTGAAGCAGTGAGCATGTGTGACGTCCTGGTCATCGGAGCGGGTCCGGGGGGCGGCAACGCTGCCCTGCAGTGCGCCCGGCAGGGCCTTTCTACAATGCTCATTGAGGATCATTCAGCCATAGGGACACCGGTACACTGCGGCGAATGTATCTCCGATCTGGCCTGCGACAATCTCAACCTGGATCTACCCGAGCACGTCATCAGCAAGAGGGTCCATGGCATTCGGGTGATCTTCCCCGATGGCACGGAGAAGTGCTTGACTGAGGAGGGATACGTCCTCGAGAAGCACCTGTTCGAGAGATGGATCGCCGACAAGGCGGTCGAGGCCGGAGCAAGCATGCACCTCAGTCACAAACTGTCCTCGATGGATAGGGTGGAGGAGGACGGACGATTCGTCGGCTGGAAGTGCGATGGCAAGGGAGAGCAGTTTCCGATTCAGGCCAAGGTGGTCATCGACGCATCCGGCGTGGCTGCGGTGTGCTCCAAGGCCGTCAATATCGACGAGGACACACCTCTGAACACCATGGGCAAGGTAGTTGCCGGGATGCAGTACGAATTGCTCGAGGTCCCGACTGACGGCTACCTCGACTTCTACATCTGGCCGAAGTACGCTGAGAAGGGGTATCTGTGGATGATTCCCAAGTGCGACGGCCGCGCCAACGTCGGGCTGGTCACCGAGGACCGTCCGCGCACCAAGAAGGCGCTTGACGAGTTCATCGGAATCACCCACTTCAAGGAACTCGAGCAGGTACCTCCACCCTGGAAGGAGAAGGGTAACCCCGCCTTCGGCGGAACCATCCCGATTTCAGGTCCGTTCGAGAACACCCACTACGACGGGCTGATGCTCATTGGTGACGCCGCTGGTTTCACATCACCTCTCTTCGAGGGCGGTTCGCACCTAGCGCTGAAGTCGGCGGTGTACGCTGCCGAGACAGCCGCCGCTGCCATCGCTGAAGACGATGTCAGCGCAGAGCGTCTAGCCATCTACGCCAAGCTTTGGAAGGACGAGTTTCCGCCATATGACAAGATACTGCGCGGCAAGAACGCGTTGTTCGATCTGACCGACGACGAGATGTCCGTGATGGCCCGGTGCTTCCCGGACGAGATGTCCGACATGGGTGTATCTGGCAAGGCGATGGTGGGTCTGAGACTACTCTCGCGTCGCCCCGGTTTGTATCTCAAGAAGGTGGTTCCAGCGATGCTGGCATTCGGGTATAGCAGAGCCAAGCACTACGGGTGGTGATCCCATGCTCAGTTTGCTCGGGCGCGCCCTGCTCGCGCTCGCGTTCCTGACCAGCGCGCACCAGATCGCGCGCCCGGAGAAGGCCGGAGACGCTGTGGTACGCAACGTCACCATGACTTCGCAGATCGCTCCCTTCGCCCTCTTGGTCGGCGCCTTCGTCCTCGACGCCTCCTCCTTGGATCTCGTCGCTCGCTTCGGCGGTGACGGCCTGCCGCTGTTCTACCGCATCTCCGCCGTGTGGGGCGGCAGGGCCGGGCCGCTGCTGCTGTGGGCAGCGATACTCGCCGTGGTGACTTGGTTCATGGCCCGAGAAGGTGGCCCCGCGGCTCTCGAAGTCAGAATCATGCACGTCTGGGTGCTAGCACTGGTCGTACTGGCGTGGCTGCTAGAGCCGTTCGCCGCCGCGACCGGGGGGCAGGGCGAGCTGCACCCGCTGCTGCAGACCGACCTGATGGTCATCCACCCACCAGTGGTCTTCTCCTACTACGCGCTGTGTCTGGCAACCGCTAGCGTGGCTCTCGCCGGCGTGCTCAGGCGAGACTCAGCCGATGCCATCCATGCCGCTCAGCTGCACTGGGCGCGCGCCGGCTTCGTTCTCGGCAGCATCGGCATAGGGCTCGGCGGCCTGTGGGCCTACACGGTACTGGACTGGGGAGGTTACTGGGCCTGGGACCCGGTCGAGACCGGCTCGCTGCTGCCTTGGCTCGCGCTGCTTCTTATCGTGCACGTGCGCGCGAAGCCAGATTCCTCTAGCGCAGTCTCCGCTTCGCCCGCAATCGGGCTGCTGGCAGGTGCACTGGCCTTCCACGCGACTCTCGTGACGCGTGCGAACGGCGTCTGGGCATCGGTCCACGCCTTCGTAGCCGACGGCGAGGGCACGCTGGCCGACGACCCGTACCTACGGGTCCTCGACATAGCCGAGTTGACCCCCGTCGGAATCGAGGTGACTTCCTACCTCGTTGCAATTATCGTACTGGGCTACTACGCCTACGCTCATCTACGCCGACAGCAGTGGCTGGCACTAGCCGCCACTGGTCGCACCTCGATGCTTGAGGCCAAGCCGACGCTGGCGGCCGGCCTCGTGTTGGCGTACATCGCCGTCGGATTCTGGATCGGCTCGAGCGCGGTATTCGCTCTCGGCCTCGCGTTAATTCTGCTGGTGGTGCACGGTGACAGTGAGAACCCACCTCTGCACTGGATCGCTCTCGGTGTGCTGCTGATGCTCTACTCCGCCTGGTTCTGGCTCGCTGACATCACTCAGGCGGTAACGGGGATGGTGCCGTTCCTCGCTCCGTGGTTGCTCTCTCCCGAAGATGAGAATGAGATGGTGGCCGTGCTCCTACCGCTCGAGGACACCTCAGCACGCACGCGCGTTGCACGCACCGTTCCTTGGTATGGCGGCGCGGCCTTCCTACTGCTCACATGGTTGCTGCTGACTGTGGAGATAGACGGCTCCAGTCTTGAGGCGCACGAGCTCTACGGGGCCCCCCTCATCGGCTTGCTGGCAATCGCCCTCACACTCTATGCATGGGGCCACTCAATCGATGCCGCTTCCGCCAATGCTCTCGTGGCAGCGGCCCTGTTCGCCTCAATCGCCCTCGCGTACATGTCCGACCGGTTCCCCCTCCCGGGCGATCCCCATCTGATCATCACCAGTGGTATCACCAGAGGCGCAGTAGGGCTGTTTCTGCTGACTTGGCTCGTCTTTGCCCTCCCACCGACACTCCAGCAGGCACGGCGCACCGCCAGCAAAGTGGTGCCCAAGCTCAGAGAGGGAGGAGTTCGAGTCAGAAGCAACGCCGCGCGCGCGAGGCTGCTCGGCTCGCACCTCGCCCACCTCGGGATCCTGCTCCTGCTCATCGGGCACGTCCTCACCACCACACTGGTCGACCGCTCGGACCCTTCGCACCTCGTCACCCTGGAGCGGGACCAGCCGGTCGAGCACGACGGCTACGAGCTGGTGTTCGTCGACACCGAACTGATCTCCGCCGACGACGAGGCCTACGACTTCGGCGTCGGCGACGGCTTCGTGGGGGTGATAGTCGAAGTGAGGCGGGACGGGGAGCTCATTGACACCCTTAGGCCGGGGATGCTGCGGTTCAACTCTCCCAGCGGAGCGATCAACTCGCGTTCCGAGGTCGACAGGATGACCGGTCTGACAGGCGACACCATCGTGATTCTGGACATCTTCCAGTCCAACGATCTGCTGAGTTCCATGATAATGGGTGGGACCGATGATGTCGAGACCGTCAGGGTCACCGTGCACAGCCTGAGGGGAAGCCATCTGGTCTGGGCCGGATGGGTCTTGGTGATGCTTGGCGGAGCTCTGGCCCTAGCCTCAAGCGACCGCGTTTCACAAGAAGCAGAGTGAGCAGAATATCACCTATGGTGATACCGTTTGTATGAAAAAGGAGGAGCCGGTCGCCGGGTCGCCTAGGAGGCCCGAATCATGGATAACGGAACGATAGTCCACGTCGATTACGATCTCTTCAATGCGGAGACTGAGAAGCTCATCGAGACGACTCGCGAGGACGTCGCCAAGGAGCATGACGTGCATGACGAGAACCGAACCTACTCTCCGATGGTCACCGTCGTCGGCGATGGGCGACTCATCCCCGGGTTCGAGGCCCATCTGGCTGAGGCCGAGGCTGAGACCGACTACACATTGGACATCGAGGCCACCGAGGCTTACGGCGAGCGCGATGCGGGCCTCGTCGAGACCATCGGCCAGAACGTCCTGATGCGCAGCGTCCGCGATCCGGAAATGCTTGCCATCGGCGCACCCGTAGAGATCGGCGGCCGTACGGGCGTCCTGCAGTTCCTCAGCGCCGGGCGCGCGAGGATCGACTACAACCATCCGCTGGCCGGTGTGACTCTGCGCTACAACTACCGAGTCACAAAGGTCGTAGAGGACCGCGCCGAGAAGGTCGAGACCCTCCTCAACATGAACACCGGTCGCGACGACTTCGAGATATCCTTCGAGGACGATGATCTGACCATCACCACTCCGGAGAACCTCGCGTATGACCAGAACTGGGCTTACGCCAAGTTCAGCCTCGTGACCACCCTGCGTGAACACCTCGGTGTCGGCACGATTGTGTTCAGGGAAGTCCACGAGCCCCGCGCAGTCGCAGAAGAAGAGTGATTCGCAGGGTTCATCCCCTTCGCCATCCTCGTAGCGGATGCCTCAATGACGACGAAAGGGTGACTGAGCCAACGGCTTTGACGTGCCCTATGAGTACCGAGAGGCGCCAAACGACACGCGGATTGAAGATATCCAGTCGTTTCCGGCAACCAATGACGCGTACCAGTACCGCGATTTGCATCCTCGCCGTCCTGCTCACCTCGACGATGACCAGCGGTTGCCTCGGTCTCGCCGTCCAGCGCGAGATCATGGAGTCGTGGCGAGACGAGCCGATAGTCATCGAGAAGGAGGAGACCACAGGGTGGGACCACACCTTCGAGTCCACCGGGCTCGAAGCCGCCGACCCGTACGAGCAGGAGGAGTTGATACAGTTCGACGAGAGCGTGACCAAGCTGGTCATCAACTTCCGTGCGCAGTTCCCCTGGTCCTCGCAGATCGATGAGTTCTTCGGCAACGAGACCAACGAGTTCCGATATGTCGAGGTGCGACTATGGGAGCCCGGTGTGAAGGAAGCCGGCGGAGATCCGTTCTGGGAGGTCAGGGCGACTCAGGACTACCCGCTGGAACGATTCACCTTGGGCAACGGTACCTTCCTCCAGGGCAAGTGGACCTTCGAGGTAGAGGCCCGCGGCTACGGCATCACCGCCCCCATCGAGCAACTCTCGTTTCACGACCATTTCGACGTCTATCTGACGATCACCAGACCCTGTGTGCGCTTCTCGGAGGTGCATGAGGGAGGGGATTGCACCTACCTATCCGATTTCTGATTAGGCCCATTCGCCCCGAGGGGCGATGCGTAGCGCTTATGAATCAAGGTCAGGTCGCCGCGACGCTGAGGATTCATTGTGGATGAGAGTCTAGCCCCTCTGGTGCCGCTCGATGTGTACGAACTGCACGCCGTCCACATCGGAACCAACCAGAAGTCTGCCGACATGAAGCAGTTCCTCGACACCATTCGACAGGACAGTAGCGGACTGCACCTCATCGACGTCCACCAGACCGACGCACGTATCCGAACGGTCGCTAAATTCCTGTCCCGATACGAGTCTGAGAGGATACTCGTCGTCAGTGCACGTCAGTACGGCCAGCGCCCAGCACGCAAGTTCGCTGAGAGCATCGGTGCGATGCGCATAGTCGGGCGCTTCATCCCCGGTACTCTGACCAATCCGAAGCTACGAACCTACATCGAGCCCGACGTTATCCTAGTCACCGATCCGGCCGCTGATTCCCAAGCCCTCTCTGAGGCCGTGAAGACGGGCTTGCCGGTGGTCGGGATATGCGACGCCAACAACAGACTGCGCAACGTCGACCTCGCTCTTCCCGCCAACAACAAGGGACGACGCTCACTGGCGCTCGTCTACTGGCTGCTGGCGCGCGAGATGCTCAAGATCAGAGGCGCTGTCTCCGACGCCGACTGGGAGCGCGCCCAGAACGTCAATGACTGGGAATCCACCTTCTGAGGCCTCGACGCCCTCATAGAGGGGCTACCGGACCGCCGTTTCGTGACTCGTGAGCCAGTCCCGCTGTTCCTAGCCCCCATGGCAGGGGTCACCGACCTCGCCTACAGGCTTCTAGCGCGCGAGTGCGGGGCGGATGTGACGGTCACCGAGTTCACCGCGGCATCCGGCCTGACCCGTCGAAACACGCACTCTTGGCTGAAAGTCGAAAGCGATCCACGCGAGAAGCCCTTCATCCCGCAGATCTTCGGTGGTATCACAGAGGAGATGGTGCAGACCGTCGAGCTTCTGCAGGACAGAGCCGACATCATCGACATCAACTTCGGATGCCCAGCACCCAAGGTCTGCCGCAACGACGCCGGAGCAGCGCTTCTGAGGGACCCCGATCGAGTTGTCGAGATGGTCCGAGCCTGCCTCGAGGTAGCAGAGGTGCCGATCACGGCCAAGGTCAGGCTCGGTACCGGCGGTGGCCCGAACACCGCATTGGAGGTCGCCAAGCGGCTTGAGGTGGAAGGCATCGAGCGAATCTGCGTTCACGGCCGAACCTTGAGACAGAGGTACTCCGGTACAGCCGATTGGCAGCAGATTCGTGAGATCGTCGAGGCCGTCGACATCCCAGTCATCGCGAACGGCGACGTCGTTGATGCCACTACGGCCGCCGCCTGCCTCGATGCGACAGGCGCCGCAGGTCTGATGATCGGCCGCGGTGCTATCGGCCGACCTACCATCTTCCACGAGATCAAGCGAGATTTGGGATGGTCGGACCAAGCACCTCCTTGGGGTGACGATGACCCCGCAATAGCCCGATTGTGGTGCTGGAAGAGATACCTGGGACTCAGTGGAGAACTCTACGCGCCGCAGGAGAACAAGAACCTGAAGCGGCACGCGGTCTCGTTCACCAAGGGACTTCCCGGCGCCTCGGCGATGAGGGTCGAGCTGCATTCGATAGGAGAACAGGCCGAACTCGGCAGGAGAGTTACCGAGTTCCTCGAGGATGTCGCCGAGCCACGCTCCGTGGCTGCCTGATACGCGAGTTAATCAGCGATTGTCGGATGCGAGAGCCGTGTTCCCGTCGTTCAATGTGCTCGGAGAGGAACTCCAGCCCTGCTCGACCGACCCTCTCACTGGTTGGTTCAGAGACGGCTGCTGTAACACCGACCGCAACGACACGGGCCTGCACACAGTCTGCTGCTTGGTCACTGAGGAATTCCTCGAGTTCGCACGGCAACAGGGAAACGACCTCATCACTCCCGTACCGGAGTTCAACTTCCCCGGGCTGAAGCCCGGAGACAGATGGTGCGTATGCGCTCAGACCTGGCAGGACGCGACCGAAGCAGGCGTAGCATGCCCCATAGTGCTGGGGGCAACCCATGAGGAGACGCTGCAGATAGTATCTCTGGAGATTCTGGAGCAGTACGCCGCCTGACTACGATGCTAACGACTCGTCGAGGCGTTGCGCCACCGTCCTCAGGCGCCGCAGAGTCCTGTCGGCTTGGCGCATCACCCGCTCCTTGACCGCAGCACCGTCTCGCCCCGAGATTCTGATTCCGTATGGCATCCTGCCTCCCAGTGTGTTGAGCAGGACCCTCTGCGCGTCGAGCGGCACCGGCGCGAGGATGTCCTGCACCTTCTCTATGTTCAGCGATTTCTTCCTGACTCCTGCAATCAGCGATTTCGAGACCGATTCGTCCAGACGCCCCAGTCCCCCTCGGGTCATCAGCCACTCCTCACCACGGGCGTCATGCTGGCGCATCAGACCGGCGTAGACATCCTGCGCGATACGATCCAGCATGGGGACCCGCTCTGCGATTCCCGCCGCCCGCATCCGCTCGACCGCGCGCTGCACGCGCGAGCGCGAGTCCCCGGTCTTGTCAGCGAGCGCGAGCAGAGTCATCGCCCGCCTGCTAGAAGATATCTGCTCGAACAGTTGGCGGGCGAGTCTGTCATTGTGCTTGCCCCTCTCTCCGTTCAACCCGAGGTCGCGCATCAGCGCATCGAGTCGATCCTCCCCCTCCATGGTCGCACCGGGCTCTGCAATCTCGATTTGGAAGCCGCCCCCCCCCTCCTCACTGGGAATGACCATCCTGTCGTCGGACTCAGTGACCCTCTCAGCGACTTCGGAGAGTCGCAGGTCCAGTATTGCACGTGCTTGCACCGAGACTAGATCGACAGCCGCGCTGATCGAGCCGCCGCGGAGGACGTGGATATGCCAGCGCCCCTCGGTCTCGGCGGCCACGAGCCCCGATTCCCTGAGTTTTACCAGCTGATGGTGCATACCGGTCTGAGAGAGTCCGCTGACATCTCCCAGAGACTTCGTGTCCCATCCCTTCAGGGGCTCACTGAGCAGGGTCTCGCGTATCAGGCGGTGCAGCGCCCCTTGCTCATCATCTATGCTCATTCCCTCGGACTTTCTTCTCACTAGTCCCATCGAATCAAGCAGCCAGGCGAGCAGGACATCAGGGTCCTTGCTTCCTGTCGGCATGGCTGATTCCGACAGTCTGATTCTGAACATGCGCGCTACGCGCGCATTCCGAGGCTCAAGAGGCTTAGCCAGCCCTCAGTGCCGACTCACGCGTATTCGACGCGAACGTCGAGCCACGGGTAATCAACCTGCGAGGTCCGCAGACCGGACAGATGAGGCGCCAGTGCTAGTCTGCCTGCGCACAGAATACCCCGTTGGCGCAGGACCCCTATAGCCGAGTGGACCGAGGCTCGCGAGCGCCCGAGATCGCGGGCAAGTTGGGCCTGCGACGGAGGTTCCGGGGTTTTCGAGAGGCGGGTCACGATGTTGCGCTGGACGGTCGACAGCCCGACTGGTAGCATCTCCGCAGCCCGGCTTTGGTCGGTCACTCCCGAGCCGGCTAGGATCTCGACCTGCGCTGGCGCGCCGGCGTAGTAGCAGGTGCGTCCGTTCACCGGCATGATGGTGACCGTGCGTTCTTTGATCAGGACATCGAGATGGTGTCGTAGGGTGCCGTTGGCTGCATCTAGCTGACGCTGCAGTTCACGGTAGTGGATTCCGGGCGAGCGCTCGAGCGTATTCAGGATGCGCTTCCTGAGCGGGTGCTCCCAAGCGTGGTCGCGAGGTGCGGCCAGGGTTCCCTGTGCGGCAGGGGCGATGAACGGGAACAAGGCCCCCAACCCCAGGGCGCCGCCCGCGAGCGCAGCGAGTCCATCCACGAACCAAGGCCGCGTACTGCGCCATTGCTCAATCAGAGCCATGGCCCCTTTCGTCGACGTACGACCTTTGAAGCATACGGTTGGTTGTATCGACCATGCTCAGGTCCGTGAACTCCTCACTTCGGACCGGCAACATGCCCTTGGTGCAGTTTCATGTAAGCGACCAACGGGCTCAGCAGTCTGCCGGCCTCGCGCCCGTGGTCGGTCAGGCGGTAGATGACTCGTATGGGCGGACCGTCTTCGACGACCCTGTCGACCAGTCCGTTCTGCACGCAGGTCTTCAGTTTGTCCGACAGGGTCCTGCTGCTGATTCCGCGTAGGAGGGCTCGCATCTCGTTGAAGCGACGATCGCCTGCGATGTACAGTGTCGCGAGTATCTCGATTGTCCACTTGGAGCTGAAGATCGAGAAGGCGTCGACGGCAGCGTCGACCTCCCAGCCGACGTCGAAATCGTCGTCGTAGTAAGACTCGAAGGAGCGGCGGATCATGCCTCCGTTTTCCTCGACTTCAGAGATGGCTTGCTTAATCCTCTTTAGGTCAGAGGCAGAGATTCTCAGAGGGACACGAGCCATGCGCAACAGGTTGTACTGGCGGCATTTAGTGTATAAAATGCACCTAAGTGTCGTCGTGAATACTGGCTCGTTGAAATACCAGAGTTTCTCGGCTCAGTGTGAAAACTACACTAAGTAGCAGGAGGAAACCGTATGGATATATTATTGGAGAAATGGTTGGACGAGTCGATAGGAGATTGCGATACTATGGTTGAGGTGCCGAGGATTAGTCTGAGGGCAGCGCTCTACGCTGAGGTCGCGAACTACCGAGCACCGGCCTGGATACAGTCGCCGCGCCGAGTCTGAGACTCAGGCGGCGGTGTAACTGGGACGACGTCCCTCGATTAGCGCGCTGAGCCCCTCAAGGGCGTCGGCCGTTCCGAAGATCTCTGCGAGGCGTTCTAGCTCGAGTGCAAGACCGGTGTCGATATCGTCTCCGGTGGTGGTTGCATCATCGAGCAGCGCGCTCGCCATCCTCAGTGCGATGGGCGCTGCTCGCGACAGTGACTTGAGTTGTCGTGAGACTGTCTTGTCCTCGACATCGAAACCCTCCGGCACCCTACCGGACATCAGCGCCTCCATGTTGCCGTCGGAGTAGAAGGCGGTGGCGAAGGCGGCCGTGGGATGGTTTTCGTCGACAGGTCTGCCGGGGTACTTGTCACCCGGCTTGCCCATCTCGAGGATGGCGGCGACAGTCGCTTGGACATCGGCTGGCTCGACCAGATGGGTGAGCAGTCCGAGTGCGGCGGCCGAGCCCGCATCGAGAAAACTCCCGGCCAGCACCGCGTAGCGTGCGCCAGCCGCGCCGCAGATCCTCGGGGTCCTCTGAGTGCCTCCGAGTCCGGGGTAGATCCCTATGCTCGTCTCGGGGAATCTGAACTGGGTGCGACGGGTGCCGACCCTGTAGTCGCACGCGAGGGCGAGTTCGAGACCACCTCCGAGAGCGAGACCGGTAGTCAGAGCGATAGTCGTCTTGGGGCTGCTCTCAAGCTTGTTCAAGACGGTATGCCCGTGGGCGGTGAAGTCGTAGATCTCCTGGAACGAGTCGGTGCGGATCTTGTCGACGAAGAACTTCACGTCCGCGCCGGCGACGAAGGCCTTGCCAGCTCCTTCTAGGACGATGGCATCGACATCGTCTCGCGCGTTGAGCTCATCCAGCGCATCGCCCAACTGCGAGACCATGGTCACGTTCAGCGCGTTCATCGCCTCGGGTCTGTTGAGCCGAACCGTGCCAACGCCGTCCTCAACCCCGACGTCCACGTATGAGAATTCGAACGGCGCATCCATGCCCGCGAACCAAGCGGGCAACTCGAGGCCAGCCTCGTCGACGTAGCCTTGGGCCATGCGGACCGCCTCAGACACACCGATGCGGTTGGCCAGCTCGAACGGTCCGCGTGCCCAGCGCAGCCCGACCTTAGCCCCTCGGTCAACGTCCTCCATCGAGCAGATGCCCTCTGCGACGATCTGCGAGGCGACGGCGAAGACCTGTCCGAGGAGACGCTCTCGGATGACTGCAGCAGCCCCCTTGTCGCAATCGGCGTCTTCGCCTATCTCCCAGGTCCTGCCTTCGATGACGAGGTCACGCAGGCTCTGGGTCCCGGTGTAGCGGGGGGTGTCCAGTTGCTCTGCGAGGTAGTCGGTGGCGTGGAGGGCAATGGGGGAGCCTGTGAGGTTCATCAGCGCGAATGGCCCCAGTCCGATGCGAAACGCCTCACAGGCGACAGCGTCTATCTGAGCGGTCGAGCCCACTCCTTCCTCCAGCAGCCTGCAGGCCTCGTTGAGCCAAGGCACGAAGAAGCGGTTGACCACGAATCCTGGTCTGTCCTTGCAGACGATGACCACCTTGCCCATCGTCTTGCAGTACTGCTCGACGGCAGCCAGCGTCTCAGCGGACGTGGAGGCCGCTGGAATGATCTCGACGAGTCTGTTCTTGGCCGGGTGGTAGAAGAAGTGGAGACCGACGAACCTATCCGGCCTGCCGACCGCCTCGGCTAGCGCGTTAACCGAGAGGGACGAGGTGTTGCTGGCTAGTATGGTGTGCTCGTCGCACACCTCGTCGAGGATGCCGAACACCTCGGTCTTGATGCCGAAGTCCTCGAACACCGCTTCGATGACCAGATCGGTGTCGGGAGAGACGTTCTCGGTCCCGACCACCCCTGTGATCCGTCCCTTGATGCCCTCGACCTGCGCCGGCGAGAAGATACGTCTCCCGACCGCCTCCTCCAGGAATTCGGAGATGATGTCGTGGCCGCGGTCGACCCACTGCTGTTCGCGGTCAACCATCTGGACCTCGAACTGCTCCTGTGCGCTCTTCTGGGCTATCCCAGAGCCCATGTTGCCCGCACCGATGATTGCTACGCTCTCGACTGGGCGCATGCTCCGGCGACCTGCCTCGCGTCCATCAATGCAACGGAAAACCATCTGACCCATCGCCGCGAACTTATTCAGCCGGGCGGAACCTGTGCCGGGCATGGCCCCACGCCGGCGTGTAGCAGTGGTGCTGGTTCTGTTGTTCCTAGTCTCGCTCTCGCATTCGGCCTACTCCCAGTCCACGGGCATGACCGGCAGGTCGGTCAGCGGCTGCACCTGCCATTCGAATTCGGGGGGTCTTTCTGCGTCCATAAACGGACTCCCCTTCGGCGCGGGTGGCTACACCCCAGGTGCGTCCTACTCCCTGCAATGGGACGGCGGCCCCCATGTCTCCGGCGACGGAGGATTCAACTTCGACGTGAGCGCGGGGAGTTGGACGAACCTGGGTGCCTACGTGCAACTCTCGAACGGCGAGCTGACCCACAGCAGCGATGCCGCCCGCTCGTGGACCGCAGACTGGGTCGCCCCAGCTGCAGGCACCGGCGACGTTGATTTCACCGTCGCCGTGCTTTACGCCAACGGCAACGGCCAGAACACGGGTGACACATGGGGCCATGGGGCGTGGACTCTGCCCGAGGCCGACTCTGCGGTGAATACCGCGCCTGTCATCGACAACGTCACCTACGTCCCTACGAGCCCGACCAAGGCGACCGGCCTGGCCGTTGCCTACGACTTCCACGACGCCGACGGCGACTCGGAGCAGGGCACTCAGATCAAGTGGTGGCGTGACGGTCTGCAGGTGGCCACGATTAACGACATGCACGATGTCCCGAACAGCTGGCTGGGAAGGGGGCAGCAGTGGCAGGTCGAGGTCACCCCTTCCGACGGCACTGAAGACGGCGACGCCGTGATGCTCAACCCGGTGACAATCGGCAACACCCCGCCGATAGCGAGAGAGCTGGAGGTTTCCCCCTCCGATCCAATCGATACGGACGACCTCGTACTGGACTACGATTATTTCGACCTCGATGGCAACACTCAGCAGGACACGGTCACCCAATGGTATCTGGACGGGGCTAGGATTCCCGAGTTGGACGACTCGAGCACGGTATCCAGCCTGTGGATACGCGCCGGAGACGAGTGGCAGGCCTCGGTCAGGCCACACGACGGCACCGACTACGGCGATACGGCCTGGACCGGAATCATCGTCATCGGCTCATCCAATCTACAGCCGTCCGCCACTGCCTACATCACGCCCTCGAGCAATGTGATGACCACTGACGCCATGCAGGTGATGGTCGGCTACAGCGACCCGGATGGCGACGCGAAGGACGCCACCGAGATCAGATGGCTCAAGGACGGGACTCAGATATCGGCCTACAACGACATGAACTGGGTACCTCCCGAAGCCACCTCGAAGGGAGAAGTCTGGGAGGCGCAGGCTAGGGTCTCAGACGGGCTGATCTGGTCTGAATGGGTAATGACCAACCCGGTCACCATCCTCAACACTCCACCCGTCGTCACATCAATCTCCATGCTTCCCGAAGGCGATCTGATCACCTCGACGAACCTCTCAGTTGTGTGGGAGCAGACTGACATTGACGGCGATGCCGAGTCCAACAGTGAGATCCGCTGGTGGGTCAACGGAGAATGGGATCGGGACTACGACGGACTGACCACTATTCCTGCTTCCGAGACGACCAGGGACCAGCACTGGTCCGTGCAGGTGGTCCCCGGTGACGGCGAGGACCTGGGCTCTTCGATGAAGACCAACGCGCGCGCGATACAGAACGCCGCTCCGGACACGCCCGAGATAACTCTCGGTGGCGATTTCTCCGGAAGCATCGGTGTGCCCGACTCACTGCACGACCTCATCGTCGAGGCATCGTCCGAGGACCCAGACGAGGAGATAGTGCTGTTCGACTACCGGTGGTCGAGGAACGGGTTCCACGTGCCAGACCTTGATGGCTTACAACTGGTACCAGCCTCTAGGCTCGAGCCCGGCCAACTGTGGAGCGTGACGGTGTCCGCCAACGACCCTTGGGGGCTTTCCAGCTCCGCTTCGCAGAACGTCACTATCCCCAACCTGCCTCCTGTAGCATTCTGGTCGGCATCACCACAGCCTCCGATACCGGGTGCGATGGCGAGCTTCGACGCTTCGGGCTCATCCGATCCCGACGGTGAGATCGTCACTTGGTTCTGGACCATTGACGGGGTCGGACTCGCCGGGCAGTCGGTGGATGTCCTGCTAGCGGGAGGCGTGCACACTGTCTCGCTCACCGTTATCGATGACATGGGTGGTTCGGACACCATAGAGAACGATGTCATATTCGGGTCTGTCATCACCGTCTCCTCGCTGTCCGCCAGCCTCGACGGCTCCACGGTCCGCCTCTCTTGGACCGGTTCCTCCTCCGAGTACAACGTCTACCGATCGACCAGCCCTATCACCACCGTGGTCGGGTTGACCTCGATGGACGCAACCCCTGCGTGGGGCGAGCCGGTCCCGCTCGATATGGAGCCGGTAGGAGTGACCAGCGACACAACTTGGAGCGAGACGGCCCCGGTCGCTTCGATGCTGTACTATGCCGTGACCACCGTGATTGACGGGCACGAAGTGGTGTGGATAGTCGAGGGGGAGAACATGGTCAGCGTCAATGCCACCGCCGCGGCGGAATCGATCGATACCGACCCGACCGGATCGCCCAAACTACTTGTCATCCCGGTAGCCGCGCTGCTCCTGCTGCTAGGCGCAGCGGCCATAGGAATCACTCTGTCCGAGAGTCGCAGGAGGGGTGCATGATGCGCTCGCGCGCGGCGGTCCTCGCAATCATCGCGCTACTGCTAGCAACCAGCGCCAGCGTGGCCAACCCCGGCGGCGAGGGCGATGCGGACCGGGACTTCACCTGCGGCGGCTCGTGCCACGGCGATCCGGCTCTGAGCGCTCCCTCCGACGGAACTGTGTCGGTCTCTGTGGATTCATTGGTGTTCTCGGGCACCGCGACCGCCGTGCACGTCACTGCGAGCGGGATGAGCCTGTCTGGAAACAGGCTGCTGGGCGTCTTCCTGCTCGGCTCTTCTAACGGCAATGGCGACCACCCCGAGGACTACGGGTGGGCCATACTGCAGGACCCCAACGGCGGCTCTCACAACTACGTCGAGGTCATCGTGCCGCCGAGCGGCTCCGTCACCCTGACCTGGGTGATGCTGGCACCCGAGCAGACCGGACTGCAGAACCTGTTCGTCGAGATTCACCACGGGGTCAACCCGAACAGCAACAAATGGGCCTATTCCGCGCTCACCAGGGGTTACACGGTGGATGTCCAGCCGGTACCTGATAATCTGCCCGGATTCGCCTTTGACTGGACCCCTGAGATGAGAGTGACAGGCGTCGACTCGCCCACTGAGATCCGAACCAGGAACGCGACCTCGGTCACGGTGCAGTGGATGCTCGAGGGGGAGTGGTTGCCACATGACGCCGAGGTCAGCGGAGCAGGTGATGTCTGGGAGGCCATGCTGCCTGCGACCATCGGCGACACAAGGATGCAGTACCAGGTGACGACCTCGAACGGCGAGTTCTCGATAGTGCAGCCGTGGCTGACCGTCGGGACCGAGCCACCGCCCTTCGACGGGGGGATATGGGACGCCCGCCTGCAGTCCTTCGCCTTCGCCTTCCTAGTACTCTCCTTCCTAGTCTCACTGCAGACCCGGTTCTCGCCATGGGAGGGAAGGCCAGAGATAGACCACACAGAGGAGGTCGAGGCGGCTGATGCTCCGCCGCCGCCGCCCGGCCTCGAGCCGCAGCCAGCAGACGACTACTGGGCAAGGCTCGTGCCGTCAGAGGAGAACCCCGGGTGGCTCTGGGACCCTGTTGAGGAGGAGTGGATTGCGGACCCAAACAATCCACCTGGGGGCGATGAGTGATGATTGGCGCAGCGACCTTCCATGCGGCTATGGCCGGGATAGTCGTGGGCACCCTGGTGCTGGCCACTCTGTGCGCCATAGGCTGCACCGTGGCCAGCCTGTTCCCGGGGATGGCTGGCAGGCTCGCTACCAAGCACATGATGGAGACGATGGACAAGGCAGCCTTGGTCGGGGCCTCGCTCGGCCTGGCTTTCCTGCCGATCGCGATCCTCAGCGGCTCTTTCGCCGCAGACAACGTGGTGACTAACGCCCTGCTGTACAACAAGTTCGTCTACAGCGGCCTAGCACTGGGGTTCTGGGCCGCTTACGTCATCGGCAGGGTGCGATTCGGTCCGGATGTCTGGCAGGTCCGCCCGCTCAGCGCGCTCCAAGGGGTAACGGCAGTTATGGCCTTCCTGATGACCACGATGGCCTCATCGATAGGTGGCAAGCTGGTCCGTGACGAGTCGCTGTTCGACCTCCTGCCGATATGGCTGCCTTCAGACTCTGCGACAGTGCTGAACCCGATGATCTCAGCCGTGCTTATGCTCATCGGCATAGCCGCTCTGGTCGTCGTGTTCCGGCTCGGCCCCAAGGCCGAGCGCATCTCGCTCGACTAGTCCCGGGGCTCGTTCTCTTCGTCGTCGTCCCAGTCCTCATCGTCAGAGTCCACCTCATCGGTTTCCTCGTCTTCGTCGTCCCAGTCTCCGCGGTCCCAGTCCTCGTCCCAGTCTCCACGGTCAGCGCACCGCTCTCGGATCATCTGGCGGATGCGGTTTCGCCTGTCATCCTCGTCCTCATCCTCGCGGTCGACTTCGTCGCTCTCCCTCTCATCATCCTCGTCTGTGTCGGGGGAGTCCCTGGGCTCATCCTCGTCCCAGTTGATTCGATCGCAGTCGATCCTGTGGCGGTCGTGGCCTCGGCGGTCATCCCTGTCCATTCCGTGATCCATCTTCTCCATCTTCATCTCGGCACAGGAGTGGACGAGAGTGTCCAGTCCGGAAGTTATCTGCCACATCGCATCGAGGGGGAGGAACCAACCCTCCTCGTTGCCCTCATCGTCGTATATGGTAATCTCGAAGCCGGAACCGTCCTCCAATTCGAGGACGTCTCCAGTGTTCTCCCAGAAAGTCCCGAAGACGTGGTCATGGCACCACGTGTATGCCATTTCCCGCTGGACCTCGGGGTCAATCCGATTTTCCTCCCAGTCGCGGTCGTCCCTGACCATCTCCCAGTCGTCCCTATTCCGGTCGAGTTCCGTGTTCATCTCCAAGTCTACGCGGTCATTCGCGTCATCGCGGTCCTCGTCCGTATCGCCGCCCGAGGCGTTCAGTTGACGGTCGTCTCCGAGGGCTCCCGAGCCGAGTATGACTGATGCGAAAAGCAGCAGCCCCATGGTCATGGCGATCTGGGTTGAGCGGTCTCCGGTCGTTTCTCTGCGACTGTCGTCCATGAAATACCGTCTTATGTGCCTCATTTCAAGGATTCCACAACATGATTCATAGAATCATGCACTCAAAGGGAGTCCAGAATCGCGGCTAGGCGGCTGCAGTGGGCTTCTGGGCTGAGATCAAGTTCCGCTATCCTGGAGCGGCCCGCCTCGGCCCAGCGGGCACGGGTCTGTGCATCCGCGGCCTGTTCGAGAGCGGAGTGCCAGGCCGCTTGGTCGCCTCGCTCCAGGAGGCGGCCGTTCGCGCCGTCGATCACGGTGTCGCGGAAGCCGCCCTCGTCGACGAAGAGGGCTGGCGTACCGACGGAGAAAGCTTCGACCGGCGTGAGTCCGAAAGGCTCACCGTGAGCCATGCTCACAACAGCTCTGGCGCCGCGCATCAGCGATGCCAACTCAGGAGAGCTGAGGCGTGGGGCGACCCACAGCCCAACCCCGCAAGAACTGGCGTGATCCGCAAGGCGGGCTAGGTCGTCAGCCTCCCCGCCTCCGATGTGAGCCAGAGAAACTCCGCTGCCGGCCAACATCGAGACTGCCCCCCAGGTTCCCTTGACCCAACTGGCCCGGCCCACGCTGACGGCGTACGGCCTTGGCATATCGCCCACTGCAACTGGCTCGTCCGAGCCAGCCTCGGAGGGGAACTCGTCAGCGACTACACTGGGGAGAAGGACGCCGGCCTCGACGCCGTAGACCTCGCCGATGCGTCCTGCAGTGTAACTCGAGTTTCCGCTGATTGCAGAGCGCGGCCTGTCGGTGAGTCCACGAATGAACTCGATGTCACGGCGCCTCGCCCTCGACAGTAGCGCGCTGGTCAGACCGAGGTTCCGCTTCGGCGAGCCGTCGACCTTGCGGTGCAGCACGTCCTCGTGCAGCCCCCGATGCGGTTCGAGCAGGTGGAGGTGTACAGCCATCGACTCGGGCACGTGCTCCAGCAGAGCTAGGCTGCCGTCGCCGCTGACGAGGTGGACGACGTCAGAGTCAGAGATCGCATCGTGCAAACCAGAGCATCCCGCCCAGGCTCGCGAGGCGCTGTCCATCCCCGCGTCGAGAACGGTGGAGAGTGCACCGGTGGGTGGTTCCCACGGTTTCTCGGGGCTGATGAGACTAATTCCGAGCTCCGAGCAAAGAGCCTCCAGTTCGGGTACCGGATGGAGCGTGGCGACGCTCACTGCGAATCTCCGAGCGAGCGCGGGCAGGTTGCGCATCAAGTCGCGCTCAGCACCTCCCATCGCCGCGAAACTACCCTTCGCCACGACGAGTCCGGTCGCCGCACGACCCCGCTCGCCATTACTCGTCATATCTGACCCATCACCCGCCCTCGTTTAAGTCCGATACGCCTTGGTGGCCACATGGTCAAGCGGGTTGTGCTGGCTCGTGGAGCCGCCCTTCCATCGAGCACGGGCTTGGGGCGCGCACACCACGCAATCGAGTCACTGCTCCAGAGTGCACTTGTGCCCGGCTGGTCGAAGGTCACTACTCTTGAGCACAGCATCTTGCATTTCGCACCCAGCAGGCTGCTGACCAGATGGCGCAAGCACCCAGATTTCGTCTCCGCCGCTATGGAAGGCTCTGAAGCCGACCTCCTGCACATCACCGACCAGGAGCAGGCCCACCTAGTTCCCGAGGATTGCGAGGTGCCCGTGGTGGTCACCGTCCACGATCTCTTCCACCTCAGGCCTCGCGAGATCAAGGCCGGCGACATCAGGGTCCCGGTGGGCAATCAGAGGCCAGGCCTGTTCCGCCGTCGCGACCTCAAGCGCCTCAAGGCCGGACTAGAGCGGGCGGACCTCCTGATATGCATCTCGGAGATGACGAAGAGGGACGTCGAGCGCATGTTCCCTGGAAAGCCCACTGCGCTCGTTCGCCACCAGATCGACCTCGACTACTGGGACCCGGAGGGGAACCCGCGCTCACGCGACCTGCTAGCCGAACACGACGACGACTCGAAGTGCCTACTGGTTACCGTCGGGAGCGACGAGCCGCGCAAACGCCTCGACTTCGTGCGCGACGTCATCGCCAGCCTGCCCGAGGAGATGGCGCAGGACATTCACATGCTGCACATCGGCAGCGAGGTGGAGTTGTCTGACGAACAACTCGTAACTGCCTTGCAACATGCAGAGGCCCTGCTGTTCCCGAGCATCTCCGAGGGATTCGGCTACCCTCCGGCAGAGGCTATGGCCGCCGGATGCCCTGTCATCGCAGCCAATCTTCCCGCGCACAACGAGGTAATACCGGAGCGGTGCCTTCTGCCAGCGACCGATGTCATGGCATGGGTGGACGAGGTTGTGAAGGTGCACGCGGCTTGGAAGCGAGCAGGCGGAGTCCCCCGAAACCCAGATGACTCTCTTATCGATTACGTGAGAGATTCATTGAGCCCAGAAGCGCAGGGCGAGGCTCTGTCGAGAGCATATGAAACAGCGTGCCGTTGAACAGTTCCGCACCTCAATACAAAATCGCTTAAACGGCGTTTGCAACTGGCAGATATGTGCTTCAAGTCTCAGACTTGCGCAAGGGTTTCGATTCCGGCCGCCGAAGGCTAGAGGTCCTCAAGGGGATAGACCTCGAAATCCAGCCCGGAGAACTCGTGGCCATGATGGGCCCGTCGGGTTGTGGCAAGTCGACCCTGCTCAACATAATCGGCGGGTTGCTCGAGGCGGACTCGGGCTCGATTTCTCTCGGTGAGTTCAGTTACGGCACGAAGCCGCCGAGCCGCGTAGTCAATGTTCGCAGGCGAGGCGTCGGCTGGATCTTCCAGGACTACCACCTTATCGACAGGCTTTCCGCGTTAGACAATGTTATCTTCGCGCTAGAGCTCTCAGGAGTCCCCACTCCTCAGGCTAAGGAGCAGGCTCGCGAGGCCCTGGAGAAAGTCGGTCTCGAAGACCGAATGGAATTCATCCCGGACCAGCTCTCCGGCGGACAGAGGCAGAGAGTCGCTATAGCCAGGGCAATTGCAGGTTCGCGTCCTCTACTTCTGGCCGACGAGCCTACAGGAAACCTCGACGTGAAGAGCGGCCAGGAAATCATCGACCTGTTCAAGCAACTATGCAAAGAGGACGGAACGTCAGTCCTGATGGTCACCCATGATCCCACGCTAGCCTCGATGGCTGACCGGATGCTGCTGCTCAAGGACGGGATAACTGCTGCTTCGGACATTCGCTCGGCGTGGGGCGCAGACGCGGGGGTGGGCCAATGAACCGAAGAGAGTTGAGATTCCCCTTGAGGGTACGATTGCTCTCCCTGCCCGACAATATGGTGATGGCTGCAAAAAGTTCCTGGAGGGGCCGCGAGAGGGTTCTCGCGGTATTCGCCGGGGTCTTCCTCGCATCTCTGGTTATCTCGACGGTGCTGGCATATGGTGTCGGGCTCTCGCAAGCCTTCTTGCAGTACTCACTTCAGGAGGAAATATTCGATGCAAAGGTCGACTTCGCGGAGGACCCTGACGGGGACGCCGACGGCCGCACCAACGACTCTTCGCTGTGGGAATCGATGTGTGACGAGTTCACCGCAATGGAGGAGTTCTCCGACTGCGGTCTGGTCTACGGTCGTCAAGGCGTCAGAGTGGACGGCTTCTTCGATGAGGACTTCCTCAGGCCCCAGCCCCTCAACGTCATCGCCGTCGAAGGTCCGACGGGCGACTGGTCCAATGTCAGTTGGGACTATCCGGAGGCTTTGGAATCAGGACCACCGATCAATGGCGACAGGACAATCCGGTTCTACGGCGAAGGCATATGGGACGGTGAGCTCGGCGAACGGCACTCGACGCGAGGCCAGGACTCACGCATCATCTACGGCAGTTGGCCTGCCAGCGCCGCTGATGCGGCGGCAAACCGGTCGATTGTGCTGCCCTCAGAGGTAGCGAGCAGCGCCGGAGTTGCGGTAAATGACACAATCTCATCCCTCACTTTCACTTACGTGACTGGCTACCTAGGCTACCAGAACATCGCCGACGGATTCGAGGACTGCCAGGGCGAGGAGGACTTCAACGCCCAGTCGGGATACATGTACTGCAGAGTGAACCTGACTGTCCACAACCTGACGGTGGCAGCCGTATACCAAGAGGGAGGAGCGGGCAATCCCACTCTCCTG
Organism: Candidatus Thalassarchaeum betae; assembly: GCA_022448665.1. Taxonomy (GTDB): domain Archaea; phylum Thermoplasmatota; class Poseidoniia; order Poseidoniales; family Thalassarchaeaceae; genus Thalassarchaeum. The sequence continues at coordinate 55,252 of JAKUUO010000007.1, forward strand.
TTCAATCCGGTGATGGTATCGGACGCTGTGCTCAGCGATTTTCAGAGAACAATCCTGATGGACAACGACCACGGATACCTAGGACTGTCAGTAGACAGGAACCAGTTGCCCACGACATCCACTGCAGACGCGACTGAGTGGCTTGATGCTCTGAAGGAAGATGTCGAAGCCGGCAACTACACCAGCGCCGGTATTCTCGTAGAGTACAACGATCTCATATCAGGCACTATCACGTTCCTCAATATCTTCCTCGGAATCATCCAGGTCTTCGACTACATCCTGATGATACCCATTGTGATACTATCCTTCTCGGTGCTTATCTACGGGCTGGTTCTGTCGTTAGAGCAGCGCAAGAGGGAGGTCTCGATTCACCGCGTTATCGGTGGCACAGAGGGCACACTATCGAGCATGATTCTGCTCGAACTCGCGGTAATCAGCCTGTTCGCGTGGTTCGCAGGATACACGCTAGCCGTGCTCTCGGTCCCCTTGGTTCTCGATGCGGTCGGATTCATGTCTTTCAGATCCGGGGGAATCGAAATCAACCCCTCGTTGAGCCTGGGCTCTACTCTTTTCATAATCGCCCTGACCGTGGGGATAGCCCTTCTGTTCGGAAGGGCACGAACTAGGGAGTTCCTCAGGATAGAGATCGACGAGGGTGTCAGAAGGGTCGCCGAGAAGCGAGAGCCCAAAACCTGGCTCCACATGATTGTGTTCGCCGTCGGGCTGCTCTCATATCTTGAGAGTTGGATTCAGAGCAACGGCGGTTGGGGGTCAGTTGGAACCGATGGCCTGGTGTCTAACTTCATCTTGAACGCGCTGCTGCTGCTGCTTGGGCCGTTTTGCCTGTGGATTGGAGGAGCTCTTGTGCTCGGCAGGATAGGCGCCGCTGGACCAAACATCCTGACCGCGCTACTGTCATGGTCACCAGCGATTTCAGACATCCGGCGCGGACTGCGCGGTTCGGGCTCTAGCGAGTCAGTGAATCGCCTCGCAGTCATCATGCTGCTCACTCTATCAATCGTCACTCTAGCTGCCGTTCAGGGGTACACCGGCACAATCGTAGACGAACGTACGACCTCAGCCCAAACGGGTGCAGACATACAAGTCCAGTTCGACTCGCCTGTCACCGAGCAGCAGGCCAGAGACGAGGTAATGCTCGCCATCCAACGGGCTGGCGACAGCGACATCATCGACATCGATTCGATGACATCGGTGGCCGACCTCTTCGCAAACCCTGAAGGAAAGTCCGCACTGCTTCGAACATGGGTACTGTTTGACGGACACGAGGACACGCTGATATGGGACACGCAGGCGATTCCTGGGGATGACATCGACGCGATAGTTTCTGGCTGGTCAGGCGGCGGATTCACTGCAGGTGAGGCAGCCAGTGACGTACTGGATGACCTCGAAACCGGTTCAGAGCAGACCTTCGAGTACACGGAGTACGACTTTCAACTGGGCCCGGACTTCGAGTTGGTCGTGACGACCACCGTTACCGAATCCACAGTAACATACCAGGGGAGGCACAGTTGGGTTCCAGGCCTGTCCTCTTCTGAGGCAGAACAGGCCATAGTGATTGGCGAATCGACCTACCGAGAACTCGTTGGCAACGCCACTGCAGACTCCTACGCATCCACACGCTGGTTCTTCGAGCTGTGCGACCAGAGCGACGAGGACTGCGCAGACGCGCTCAGAACCGTCAGTGTCGAGATAGGCAACGGAAACGGTGTCACGGCGGCCTCGGACTGGTCGACGGCTCACAGGGACAACGAGCGCAACGGTGGACTGATCTTCGGTACCCCGGGACTGCTCAGCCTGCAATTCGTTGTGGCATCGCTGGCCTCGGTGGCCTCCGCCTTCGTATTCCTCTCGCTGGTGCTGACCCAGCGCAAGCGCGAGCTGGCCATACTGCAGGCGATAGGGGCTAGTCCCAACCAGGTCATTCGCCTAGTCCTCTTTGAGATTCTCGCTATCCTGCTTGTGAGCATGGGACTGGGGGTCATACTCGGTCTAGCCATCGCTGAGTCTTTCAACGGCTTCTTCGGCATTTTTGGATTCATATTCCAGTTGTTCCTCGGCCAGAGCGCGCCGATAAGCAGGGAACTCGTCTGGCCTTGGCTAGACCTCGCATTGGTCAACGCGTCCGTGCTGATTGCTGTGATGGTGGCACTGCTCTACACCACTCGCAGGGCACTGCAGGCGGATTTGGCTGTGGTCTTGAAGGGGGAGTAGCATGCAGAACGGACACAAGGAGATTCTCAAGGCCGACGGACTCTATCATGTCTACGAGTCGAAGGCGGAGGACGGCAACGTCGTCGCTCTTCGCGGTCTGCACGTGACTGTTTACGAGGGGGAGGCCGTGGCAATCATCGGTCCGTCCGGTTCGGGCAAGTCGACTCTGCTGAAGTGCCTTGGCGGTTTGATGAAACCCTCGGCCGGAGGGGTGGAATTGGCAGGTAGCAGGATGACTAGGCTGACTGGGACGGAACTCGTGAAACTGCGCCAGAAAACAGTCTCTTTCATCTTTCAGGACTCGAATCTTCTGCCACATATGAACGCTCTAGACAACGTCGCCCAGCCCCTTCGTCACCAAGGAGTCTTGCCGGGAGATGCCAGAGCCAAGGCGCAGGCACTTCTGGATCGCCTTGGGATGGGAGAAAGATCCCGTGGGATGCCCGAGGAACTCTCCGGTGGCGAGCAACAGAGAGTGGCAATAGCACGAGCCCTAATCACTGAACCAAAACTAATCCTAGCAGACGAGCCAACCGGCGCTCTTGACCCAATTACGAGCAGAGAGGTGCTGGAACTCTTCGCGAAGCTGCACAACGAGGAGGATGTTTCGTTCTTCCTTGTAACTCACAACAGGGAGGTCGCTGCTTTCTGCGAACGCTCGCTCGAACTCAGAGATGGACGATTCGTCGCCCAGCACGGCACCGATGTCGACATCGCCGACCTCTCTGGCAGCCGGGAACTCATCATAGACGATACCGGGACGGTCACCCTCCCCCCAGACGTGCTCGCGAAGATCGGCGGACCGGGGCGATTCGAGCTGCCCGACATTGCTCGTGACTCCCTTAATCTCGAGCGGGTCGACATGGAGCGTCTGCAGGTCGAGGGCAAGTCGAATCTAACTTTAGCAGAGACCTGCCCAGCCTGCTTCCACGTCTACGGCGACAGCGAGGAGCAGCGTTGTCCCGACTGCGGCTCGAGCAGACCGATGGTTCAGGCCTGAGGCAGCACATACTGCTGCGGCTTGGCGATTCCGAGGTCCTTGGGTAGTTCGCGCACCTTCTCCGGTAGGGTGATCGGAACCATCTCCCTGCCAATCAGAGCAACGCGACTCTCCCTGCGGTCTGAGAGCACCTCACGACCCACAAGTGGAGCTAGTCGGTTGGAGAAGTCGAGAATATCCTGGTGATACGGCATGTTCTCAATGGTCAGGTTGTTGCGGCTGTTGCCTACGTACACGTACCCTTTTGCCTCGATGAAGTCCGGGTCGGCGATGTTGTCGAGGCGCGCATAGTCCTCGTGGTGACCTAGCGATTCGCCCTTGATGAGCGTATGACGGCACACTGTGCGGGTGTCGAGGCTGGGCAGCAGTTCGAGGGTCTGCTCGAGCTTGTGGAATGCTGCTTGGTCGAACTTGGGCTTGCACAGCCGGTCGAAGATCTCCTTGTTGGGAGCATCCACGCTGACGTAGAGCTGAGTGGGCAGTGGGTCGAGCTTCTCGATGACCTTGGGCAGACTGCCGTTGGTCACGAGGAAGGTGGAGACTCCGTGCTGGTGACAGATGTCGAGGAACTCGCCCAGGCGAGAGTAGAGCGTGGGCTCGCCGTTGAGTGAGATGGCGACATGCTTGGGGTTCTGCGCCTCGCGAAACTTCTCGGGGTCGGCCTTCGGGTTGCCCCCGTATCCAGTTATGAGGCGGCGGTGGCCGCGGACCGACTCTAGGAACAGCTCGTACGGGTCGTCGTCGATCTTGTGCAGTGTGTCCGAGTGCGGCTCCCTCCAGCAGTATGTGCAGGCGAGGTTGCAGGTGTCCACGTTGGGCGCCATCTGCATGCAGCCATGGCTCTCGATGCCGTAGAAGGTGCCCTTGTAGCACGAGCGGTCGTTGATCAGGCTCTGCTTGGTCCAGTGGCAGACCTTGACGCCACCGTGCTCACCGACGAGCTGGTACTTCTGCTTGGACAGACGCGCCGCTATCTTCGGCTCTATGCGCGTTATTGGGCTCTGCATGCACTCACCTCCGACTCCGCATCCCACAGAGGGGTCGTGTCAGGGCAGGGTCGCGTAGGCACATTCGGTCTTGAAACTGCCCTGTCCGACTCAAGTGATATACAGCCAGCGCCAATCCGCAGACGATGCCTCGTATCCCAGCGATATGCATCGCCCTCGTCATCCTAGCCACTCCCCTTTCGGGATGCTTCTCCTTCGAGGAGGATTCCTCGATACGATCCGAGGACCTCAGCGTATCCCCCGAGGTGCTAGTGGGCGCGCACTTCCAATCAGTCGAGTTCAGTTCTTCCAGCCCGATGAGCGTGCATGTGCCCTACCTCGTAATCGATGCCGAATCGGGATACGTCATCAACGGGACGACCCTCGACTTCGACGGGGCGGGAACGACCACCATCGAGATGCTGGCCCCTTCGAACCTGCACTCAGCCCATTTCCTTCTCGGCGAACTCGGCCGCGACAGCTGGCCGCTGCGAGCGACCAACCAGAGTTGGGAGGAGTGGTTCAACTCGAGCGAGTTCGATGTCTCAGCGTACCCCTACCTCGAGCACCCGGTGCTGAGGGAGAACGAGTCGGGGTACACGGTGGAGGAAGGCGCTCTGCACAGCACCGGCATCATCGACGGGCTCAGCGTCTACGAGTGGCTGGAGTTCTTCGCCGATTCGGACTCTGGATACAACGATCGCTGGGGGCCATTCACGCTTTACGACCCGGTGTACGAACGGGCCGCATCTTTCATGCAGAACGAGCTACAGGGAATGGGGTATGACGCCCAGGTCCACCGATACAGGCTCTCTAGCTCGCCGTACGCAGTCAACGTCTGTGGCTACAAGGAGGGCACGATGTTCCCCAATGAGTGGCTGGTCCTCGGCGCGCATCTCGACATCGCCGAGATCGGCAGCGGCCCCGGAGGCGGCACCCGCATCGGCGCACATGACAACGGAGCGGGCGTAGCTCTGGTGCTGGAGGCTGCCCGAGGGCTCGCACAGTTCGACCACCGGAGGACTCTCGCGGTTTGCTTCTGGTCCAACGAGGAGAACGGCTACGACGGTGTCGACAGCTGGATAGACAACATCCCCTCCGGCGTAACTCTGTCCAACTACCTCAACGCTGACGCGGTTGGGACCAACTGGCCCGGATACTACACCCTGGTCGTCGACATAATCCCTGAGACGGACAACCAGATCAACGAGCAGTGGCCCATGGTCAGGCTGGCCGAGTGGGTAGGCTCGAACAACAACGACATCGCCGAGGCTCTGCGTCTGGGCAGGGAGATCTACAACACGGAGGGCTACGCCTCGATGAAGGATGTCGACTCCAGCGACCAGAAGAGACTCTCGATATCGGTGCACGAGTCGCAAAGGGGCAGGAGCGACTACGAGAGGGTAGCCGACCAGCTCGGTGTGGTATCGATGGACTTCGGCTCTCTCACCGGCGGCTCGGACTGCTACCACGCCCCCTGTGACACTCTGGATACCATGGTCGACATGATGGTGACCGACAACGCCACAGGGGTGCAGAACCTTGTGGAATCCTTCGATCTAATCACTTGGTGGCTGTTCGATCTGGCGATGTACCTCGACGAGACGCCGATTTACGACGAGTCCTAGCCGTACTTGACGCCGGTCCCGTAGGCGAAGATCTCGACCGCCT
>JAKUUO010000008.1 GCA_022448665.1 Candidatus Thalassarchaeum betae
CGGCCCCGCCGGAACCAACGCCCCCGTACTCCCTCGACCTCTCGTGTTTATAGGCCACAGAACGGCGTTCGCACGCTCGAGGAAGGGATTCCTCAGATGGGATGCGCGATGCCTGAGGACAGCGGAGCGGGTGAGGTGGAAGCGCTCAGGGACGAGCTCGAAGACCTCAAAGTGCTCGTCAACACGCTGCTGACCATCATCATGGAGGAGGCTGACGGCGTCCAGTCGGGAGCGGCCCCCTCAATCCCCGACCAGCCGAAGCGCGGATACTGCATGTGATCAGTACTGCACTGGCTCCGGGTCTATACTGCGCCACAGGTACCAAGTCGCAACAGTCCTCCAAGGCCTCCACTGCTCTGCCCTTCCGACCAGTTCCTCTGTGCTCATCCCCCCTCCGTCGTTGTACAGTCCCTCCACGGCTCGAACGACACCGATGTCGCCGATTGGGAAGACGTCGGGCCTGAGCAGTGCGAAGATCAGTATCATCTCGGCGGTCCACGTCCCCACGCCCCTCAGGGCCACCAACCTCTCCGATGCCTCCTCATCGCTCAGATCCTCCCAGCGAATATCCTCGTAGCCGTTGGTCCACGCCTCGGCGATTCCGTGGAGGTACTCAGCCTTACGCCCGGACAGCCCGCAGCCTCGCAACTCCTCGTGCGTGTGCGAAAGGATGGATTGGGGAGTGACTTCACCTACCAGCCCCTCGACCCTCGACCAGACTGACTTGGCTGCTTTAGTCGAGATCTGTTGACTGACGATCGAACCCGTCAGTGTGAGGAACATGTCCCCGCGCGAGGTCAGTACGGGCTGCTCGCGTGATGCGATGACCTCGGCTAGGATAGAATCAGCCCGACCCAGGCTGGCCTTCGCCTCCTCCCAGTACTCGGGAACCGCTCCGGGCTCGGGCATGCACGGATGTGGGGCCTCATGGTTCAAGACGACTACCACTGTGCGCCCAGTGTGAAACTAGAGTCATGGTTGATGGCCGGGGCCGCAGTGATGACCGCGGCATTCGTCGCAGTGGTGGTGTTCTCCCCCGATTCACTGATCGATGAAGACTGGGAGATCGTCGATGTCTGCCTCGCCGGTCACAGCGAGATTGCCTCCCACGATCACGCTACGCTCAGGATATTTCTCGATGGTTCCGAGGTCGCCATAGCAGCGGACATAGGCATCGACGATGCCACTTGTGACGGGATGAGGGGCATCCACACCCACGACGAGACTGGCAAACTGCACATCGAGACCCCTTGGACGATGGAGGCCCCGGTGGGTGCCTTCTTCGAGATCTGGGGCCAGACTTTCAACGAGAACCAGATCCTCAACAACGTGGCGGACGAAGACAGCGAGGTCGTCATGTACGTCAACGACGAAGTCAATGACGAGTACGGCAGTTATGCCATGCAGAACAACGACGTCATCGAAATCTACTATCGGGACAAGTCCGACTAGCCCTTGATTACGGCTATGGGCCTCAGACGCGCTACCGGCCTTGCCAGACCGGCTTCCGCAGTGAGTCGAATCACCTCATCGACGTCCTTGTAGGCGTCCGGGGCCTCTTCTGAGAGCACGTTGGGGGTCTTGACATGGACATGGATGCCCCGTGATTCGAGTGTCTCCTTGAGCGAGACGGAGTCAATGCTCTTGCGAGCAGCCGTGCGAGAAAGCCGGCGCCCGGCACCGTGGCAGGACGAGGAGAAAGCATCGTTAGCACCACTGGTCGGACCGGCTAGAACCCAAGAGGCGGTGCCCATGTCCCCGGGAACGAGAACAGGCTGACCGACTCCAGAGAATCTGGTTGCTAACTCAGGATGGTCCCCACCTAGGGCACGCGTGGCTCCCTTGCGGTGAACACAGCACCTGCAACTCACCCCGTGTACCCTGTGGTCCTCGATTTTGGCGATGTTGTGACTGACATCGTAGACCAACTCCAGATCCCCGTCCCTGCCGTGCTGCTCGCGAAGAGCGTTGCGCAGACGCTGGGTCAGCGCCGAGCGATTGGCGAATGCGTAGTTGCCCGCTGCGCGCATCGCATCGAGGTAGGCAGCCCCCTCGGGGCTGTGTATCGGCGCGGCTGCGAGTTGTCGGTCTGCGAGAGTGATCCCCCAGTCGGGTGAGTGCCAAACGTCGCCGACTTTGTGGTATTTCGACTCGATAGCGGCGACATGTTCGGTGCAGACCTGGTGGCCGAGCCCTCTCGAGCCGGTGTGAATCATCGCTGTAATCTGACCCTGTCTCAGGCCATAGGCCACCGCCGCGGATTCGTCGACGATACGGTCGACGACTTGGAGTTCGAGGAAGTGATTGCCCGAGCCGAGCGTTCCCAGCGCAGTGGAGCCCCTCTTCATCGCACGCTCGCCCACAGAACGGTCCTCACTGTCGAGGCGCCCGTTTGACTCGATGGCATCGAGGTCACGGTCCTCTCCCCAGCCGAGCTCCACGGCAGCACCCGCACCCTCTGAGAGTACCAACTCCATTTCGCCGTCCCCTAATTGAACTCCTCCCTTTCGGGTGACCCCGGCGGGAATCGAGCGCGACAAACTAGCCGCGAGCAGTTTCGAATCGATGTCGGAGTAACTCATCTCGGTTGCACAGAGTCTGACTCCGCAGTTGATGTCGAAACCGACACCACCCGGTGAGATGACCCCGCCCTGCTCGCCCGCCTCGGTGTCTGTGGCCACCACTCCACCGATCGGGAAACCATACCCGAAGTGCCAGTCCGCCATTGCCCATGCATCCCCTACAATTCCAGGCAGGGCAGCGGTGTTGACCAGTTGTCCCGGCGAACGGTCGTCCGAGTGCTCGGCCATGTGCCGCTCATCAGTAATCAGCATGGCGTCAGTCAGCATATCGCCATGCTTCGTGATGCGTACTCTCCCCGGACCAGCCGTCTCTAGGAATTCCCTCCACTCGGCAGCCACGGGCAACCCTGCTACGCCCCCGCTTTCAACACAACGGGCACCTCCGGCACAATTGCCTTCAAGACTGCCTGTCCGATGGCAGAGCGCAGGTAAGGTGCGGTAGCATGGCTTTCGGTGAGATTCACATCCCCTTCTGGGAGGAGTCAGGACACATCTGCAAGACATGCCGGGTGACCGGCGCACGCTTCTGGACGAGGGACGAAAATCGCACCACTTGCGGTGATTCGACCGAGGATCCATACACCTTCATCGGCAACCCTGCCATCGAGGGATTCCCTATGCGGGGAAAGGCTCTGAAGGATGCCATGAGGGAAGCCTTCCTCGATTTCTTCGAAAAGCGCGGTCACATGCGAGTCGAGCCTTACCCTATCATCGCCAGATGGCGCGATGACATCCACCTGACCATCGCCAGCATCGCCGACTTCCAACCTCATGTGACCAGCGGGCAGGTGCCGCCGCCGGCCAACCCGCTGACCATCAGTCAACCATGCATCAGGCTGACTGATGTGGCCGCAGTTGGGCGTTCTGGTCGACACCTATCGACATTTGAGATGATGGCCCACCACGCTTTCAACAGGCCCAGAGACGACGACGTTGTCTACTGGATAGACCAATGCGTGCGCTATTGCGACGAGATGCTCATCGATTCATTCGGAATCAGCCCCGAGGAACTCACCTACGTCGAGAACCCGTGGTCCGGAGGCGGCAACGCGGGCCCGGCCCTAGAGGTCATCATAGGGGGGCTAGAACTTGCCACGCTCGTCTTCATGAACCTCGAGGAGGACGATGACGGCGATGTCGAAATCAAGGGCCTGCGATACAAGGAGATGGACCTGCAGATCATCGACACCGGCTACGGTCTCGAGAGGTTCTGCTGGGCCGCTGCCGGCACCTCTACGATCTACGAAGCCATCTACCCAGAATCAGTGGCTTGGCTGAAGCAGCTCAGCGACTTCGACTCGGTAGTCTCATCACTCGGGATGGAGGTCGATGTGGACACTCTTCTCGGAGAGCTCTCGAGGCTTGCCGGGATTCTCAATATCGATGTCGGAACTGATGTCGGGGCACTCTACGATAAGCTGGTCGAACGGCTCTCAGAGAATGGTATAGAACTCTCTGTGGATGAGTTGAAACGAGTGACTGAGCCGCTGTCCTCGATATACGCCATCCCTGATCACATGCACGCGCTGTGCAATATGCTGGGCGACGGCCTGGTGCCGAGCAACGCTAAGGCGGGCTATCTGGCGCGGATGCTAGCCCGTCGAGCTTGCCGGATGAAGGACGACCTCGGCGCGTCTGTCGGCCTCGCTGACTTGGGGGCACACCACATGGATGCCCACCTCGATATGAGTTCGTTCGTGCAGTCGCGCGAAGGCATCCTCAGGATTCTCGAAATCGAGGAGATGCGCTACTACGAGATGCTTAGGAAGGGGGAGGCCGCTGTGCGCACCGCCCTCAAGCCGATTCCCAAGGATTCTGCTGAGGCCCCCGACGAGACGCTATTCCGCCTCGCCGAGGAGAGGGGCCTAAGTCCCGACATGGTCGTCTCGATAGCGCATGGACTCGGCTGGGAGAGCCTGTCCGTGCGCGTGGGGTTCGCAGCCGACATGGCCGCTCGCAATGCTGAGATGACCAAGACGGCGGCCAAGGCCAAGGATAGGAAAAGCGTCATCGAAGTCCCGATTATTCCTGCCACCTCAGCAGACTACTACAGCGATACAAGCGCCACCGAATTCACCGCCGAAGTGCTACATTGCGCCTCACTTTCAGACGATGCAGTGGAGTCTCTGAACCTGTCTTCAGAGGTGCGTGGAGCGCCAACACACGCAGTGGTGCTCGACCGCACCCTGTTCTATCCCGAGGGAGGGGGGCAGTTGGGCGATCAAGGCACGCTGACCCAGAATGGCTCGGTCGCCAATGTCGTCGATACCCGAGTCGAGAACGACGTGATTCTGCACCTCACCGACGCCCCCTTGAGCGGCGGCTCTGCCAGTGGCACGGTTGACTGGGGGCGCCGCAAGCAACTGATGGACCACCATACTGCCGTCCACATCGTCGGCGGCTCTGCCAGAGAGGTCCTAGGCCCCCATATCTGGCAGGCCGGCTCCAACAAGGGCGCTCGCTACGCGAGGCTGGACATCACCCACCACTCGAGGCTATCTAGGGAGGTACTGGATACCATCGAGGACAGGGCCAACGAGATAGTCGAGGCGAACCCCGGAATCGAGAAACTGGTTATGGACAGGGCGGACGCTGACGCGACGTTCGGTTTCGATATCTACCAGGGCGGCCCGCCCAAACACAGCCAGATCCGCATCATCAAAATCGGTGACTACGATACCCAAGCCTGCGGAGGCACGCATCACGACGCAGCCGGCGAAGTCGGGGAGTTACGCATCATCAGGTCGAGTCAAGTCCAAGACGGAGTGGAGCGTCTGCAGATCGTGGCAGGGGAGACGGCACGCGAGCACGCCCGGCGTCAGGAGCGCCTTCTCGGCGAGACTTCGGAGATTCTCGGAGTGCAGCCGGACGACCTGCCGCGAACCGTTTCCCGCTTCTTCGACGAGTGGAAGTCACAACAGAAGCGCATTGAGTCACTGGAAGCAGAAATAGTGAGATTGCGGACCGATGGCGGCGGTGATGCAGCGGTCGAGAAGGCCGGTGTCAGATACGTGGTAATGGAATCAGGCGGAGACGCCAAGCAGATGATGGCGATGCTCGGCGAGCTGACTCGCGACCCTTCCACCCCGACCCTCGCAGTACTCGGAAGCCGGGAGGGCGGTGGAACACTCATCGTCGCTTCGACCGAGGGCAGCATCGCAGCAGAGCAGCACAACGCAGTGGAGATCCTCAACGCAATAGCAGGCCACATCGGAGGAGGGGGAGGGGGCAGGCCCACCATCGCGCAGGGCGGTGGCTCTAACCCCGACGGCATACCAGACGCTCTCGACGCCGCTCGCTCGCTACTCGGCATCTGAGCAATCTGCAATCCGTCGATTTGATGGCCGAACCTCATCACGCACGAGCGTGGTCGAACAGGTCGACGTCTCTGCCCGCGCGGCTGCAATAGAGTACGCCATCCGCGACGTCGTGATTCCAGCAGTCGAACTCGAGGCGCAGGGCCACGAGATAATCCGACTCAACATCGGCGATCCGCTGGCCTATGACGGACTCCCGACTCCAGGCCACATGGTCGCCGCCTTCAAGGCGGCTTTGGACAGGCAGGACAACGGCTACGGCCCATCTTACGGAATTTCCGAGCTGCGTGACGCCATAGCCTCAAGCGAACGCGCGAAAGGATGGGACTGCTCCCCTGACGACGTCTATGTGACCAACGGCGTGACCGAGGCCCTGCAGATCATCTTCGCTGCCTTCCTGGAGGAAGGCGACACCGTCCTAGCACCCGGGCCGCATTACCCCCCCTACATGGCCTACCCGCAGATGTTCGGGGGCACCACGGTCGAGTACCGGTTGGACCCGAACGATGGCTGGCGCATCGACCTAGAGGACATCCGCTCGAAGATGGACGACAGCGTCCGCCTGCTGGTCCTGATCAACCCCAACAATCCAACAGGTAACGTCGCCACCCCTGAGGAGGTCGATTCACTCATCGAGATTGCGAGTCAATGGCCCAAGTGCACGATTATCGCAGACGAGATCTACGACGGACTGGACTTCACCGGCCACCAGTGTTCGGTCGCATCTCGCTCCGGGCAAGTACCGGTGATTGCGCTCAACGGGGTCTCAAAGGTCTATTTCGCACCCGGTTGGAGGGTCGGCTACATGGCTTGGCACGACCCCCAAGACAGACTGGGATTGGTCAGGGACGGGGTGGAGCGGCTGCTGCGCAGCCGACTTTGTGCTTCCACGCCAGCGCAGTACGGCTTCCTCGCAGGCCTGACTGACGAGACGGGCTGGCTGGAAGACCATCGTTCCAGAATCACTGACAGGATAGGCTACTGCCTGAGGAGGATCGAGGCCATAGACGGATTGGAATGTGGGGCTCCCGGTGGAGCGTTCTACCTGTTCGTGAGAATCACGGACCCGGGGATAGCTGCCGACGACAAGGCGTTCGTACTCGATTTGCTGCACCAGCACCACGTGCTGCTCGTTCACGGCTCGGGCTTCTCGCCGGAGTTCGGACAGGGCCACTTCAGGATGGTCTGCCTGCCGCCTGTCGATGTCCTCGCCAAGGCCTTCGACCGCATCGAGGCATTCCTGGATGGCTGACCGATGGGGCTCTTCGACTTCCTCAGGAAACTTTTCTCCTCTCCGGCGGGCCCAGAGGAGTTGGTAAAGGAACGCTGGATAGCGTTCGATGACGGCACCTACAGGGATATGCTTCGAGACTACGATGAGATGGCTTGGCGAGTAGGAGTGGGTTGGTTCGAGTCGTGGTTCCAGGGGCTTGAGAAGAGGACCGCGCAGAGCCTCGGCCGGCGCCTCGCACATGCCGCAGTGGAGCACGAGGAGTACATGATGGGATTGGGAGGATCGAGCATCCCTTCCGGACGCGACCCCGCATCCTGGTCGCGTACCATCATGCACTGGGAGACGAGCGGCCTCGGAAGGTTCGGGCTTCTTGAGGACGGCGATGAGACTAGGATAGTGGTCGAACTCCCCGCCTCGGGGCCCATCTGCTCCGGACTCATCGCCGCAGCTTGGGAGAAGGCAACGGGCAAGCGGCACCGTTTCCTCTGGTCGGAGAGCGCAGGCGATGGACTGGTCATCACCCTGACCCAAGACGACGCACAAGTCCCCGGGCCGAAACCCCTCAGTCCTAGTTGGAATGATCAGGGCCCCGCTGCTGATGTCATGCCCGAGACGAACGATGAGATATGGCTGGATCTGCGAGCCGATTCCCCTGGTCACTGGTCGATAATGAACGAGCGCAGGATGTTCGTCCTCCTCGACCTAATACTGCGCTTCGAGGAATACTGCATCCCGTACCTAGATGGCAACTGTGGTGTAAGGTTTGAGGACTACTCCTGGGGTGGCTTGGACGAGAAGCGCTCTGCGTGGTGGACGGCTGCTGCCGACTCGGCCAGAGAAAGGTTCGTCTCGGAGGGCCATCACGTCTTAGTCCGCGAGCATTCCGACTGGGCCAGCATCGCCCATCGGCATCTGTCATACCACGGACTCGGGAGAATCGAGTCGACGAAGCAGACCGACGAGCACGGAGGAGTCAGTATAACTTTCTCCACAGTGTTCCATCCAGCCATTGTAAGTGGAGTACTGCTCGGCTGCTGGGAAAGAGCGTACGGTAGGAACGGACGCTCCTTGGTAGCTTTCGTGGAAGGCAGAACGACGCTCGAATTACGCTCTTCAAGAGAGATAGCCTCCTGACTTCGGCCGCTCAGTGGCCGTGAAACATTATATTGGTGCCCAATTTCACTCGGACGGCCCCCTTGGGGCCGGGTGTGCACTCATGGCCCTGAATCACAATCAGTATGCTGTTCTCGCAATCACAGCGACGCTGTGTCTGGCCGGATTCTACACCATCATCGACGCTGGCCTTTCCACCACCATCTCCGGCGGCTTCGAGTCAGCCTCGGGCGACATTGGGTCCGGTGACGACACCCACGTCGGCGGAGAGGACTTCGACGGCGACGGTCTGCCGGACAGGATGGAGCAGACTCTCTACGGAACCGACTGGAGGGAGGCCGACACCGATAATGATGGACTAGACGACGGATGGGAGATAGCCAACGGACTGGATCCTCTCGACAACGGAGAGCCCGACATCAGCGAGATATCCTTCAACGCCCCGGACAACGAGGAGGAAACCGGAGAGCAGAATGAGACCTTCCCCAATCCTGACAACGGACCCTTCGGAGACCCGGATCGTGACGGCCTGACAAACACCGAGGAGATGCTCCTCGGCACCAACCCCAATCTGAAGGACACCGATGGCGATGGTCTGAACGACCGCTGGGAGTCCGAGTACACCTTCGTCGTCGAGACCCCTACGGGGTCAATCACCCTACTCGACCCTCTTGACGGCAACTGGGACTGCTATCTGCTGACCCCCGAGGCACAGGGCTTGATCGAGCAGGACATCGGCTCGAGCGAGTGGGAGGAGATGGGTAGCCAGTTCGGCCACTCGTGCGACGCACTGCTGGACCTCGAGCAACCAGAACCCGACAGCCTGCGCAACTACATCGAGGAGAGGTACGATACCAATCCGCTCGAAGAGGACAGCGACGGTGACCTCATCGCCGACAGATACGAGATTGCCTACGGACAGATCCAATTGGGCGTCCACTGCGGCGTCCCTGTCTTCGGCACTCTGAATCTCCAAGCACCGTTCACTGATTTCATGAGCGGTCACGGTGACCGGACCTGGTTCGAGCAGGACATGGACAACGACGGCCGCCTCAACGGGCCCGGGGACTGGGACACCGATGGCGACGGTATGCCCGACGGCTTCGAGTACTGCTACAGCCTCGATCACTCGGGCGACCGCTTCCTCAATCCTGCCAACGCAACCGACGCCTACGGCGACACAGATGAGGACGGACTGAACAACGTCGAGGAGTATGAGGTCGCCTACACCTGGGGTCCGGAGAACTTCACCAGTCCACTTGAGTTCGACACCGACAACGACGGCATGCCAGATGGATGGGAGCATCTCAGCGGAATCCACCCCAACGACGGCAGCAACGCTGACGACGATCCCGACTTCGACGGCTACGACGCCGACGGCGACGGAGGCGTGCGGTACTCAGGGTTGGTCGGCGTGACCACCGTACATGCAATCTCGGTCGAGATCGGCGACTATGTCCAGGTCAACAGCACCATCCTCTGGGTCAGAACGGTCCAGTCGAGCCAGTACGTCAATATCCCAATCAAGACCTTAATCGCTGGATGGGTCTACTCCATCAACGTCGAGATTGACCAGGAAGTCATCAGCCGCCTGCAGGACCTCGCCGTAGTCGTCGAAGAGAACGAGCGCTTCACCAATCTCGATGAGTACAACGCCAGGGACCGAGACGGCGATGGCTTCGTCGACGGCCGTTCTACCGACCCGCTGGTAGCTGATACCGACGCAGACGGACTCATCGACGGCATCGAGGTAATCGGCTGGACCATCCGCATTGTCGATCAGGGTGTGAGGGACGTCATAGTGAGGAGCGATCCGGGTGCCTACGACACCGACAGGGACGGCTTGTCCGACGCTACCGAGTACTACGAAACTTTCACCAACGCCACCGACAGGGACACCGACAGTGACGGACTCGAGGACTTCACCGAGGCCATGGACGGCTTCGTATGGAATGGCTCGGTGTACTACACCAACGCCTCCTCCCATGATACCGACTTGGACGGCCTCTCTGACGGAGAGGAGGTGGTGGACGGTCTCGACCAGTACATCACCCACGCTAACAACCCCGACAGCGACGACGACGGTCTGTTCGATGGTAGTGAGGTACTCAACATCCCCCGGCCTTGGCAGGGTGCCACCAATCCTCTGAACAACGACACTGACGGCGACGGTCAGCCCGATGGCTGGGAGATGCAGATCTTCTCTGTCCAGCACAACACGAGGAGCCACAGCCTCTGGGTCAGCGTCACGAATTGGCTGCCGCCGGGCTGCGATTCGATGATCGAGTGTGGACTCGGCCCGGGTGGCTGGGTCTGGAGCAGCTACCTTTCGGGCTTCTCGACCTCCGGGGACCGAAACGGCGACGGCGACATGGATCCGAAGTTTTTCCTACACGAGATGAACCTGTCAGGATTCACCGTACCTGCCAGCGGACGATGGGCCCTCGATCCAACCTGGGGATCTATGCCGGACTCGATGTTTGACATCGACAATGACACTCTGATGAACTCCTTGGAGGCTCCCGACCGCTGGGACACCAACCCCGTGGACGATGACACAGATGGAGACAAACTCCCCGATGGCTACGAGGTCTATTACTCCGAGATAGCCCTCAGTTTAGGACTGGTCGACAACAACACCCTGAGTGCCGTCGGAGCCCGTGGTCCAATGGACCCGAAAATGCTCGATTCCGATGTCGACGGCATCGACGACGGTCAGGAGGACTTCGACGGAGACGGACTTAACCGGACCCACCTGATGAACCGATACTGCCCTGGCTGGGACAACCCTCAGAACTCCGAGTGCCATATCGACCCGACCACGGAAGGCGGTCAGAGGTTCTACGACGACCTCGAGAACTTCACCAACTACGAGGAGTTCGAGAACGGCACCAATCCCGTCGATCCTGATACCGACGGCGATCAGTGGTTCGACGGCTCGGAGGTGTATCACCAGGATCAGGACGGCGACGGCATGTGGGCTGGATGGGAGTACTACTTCGGCTTCGATCCGTTCGATCCGGCAGACGCTAACATCGACTCAGACGGCGACGGCTACCTCAACAAGTGCGAGAACAAGTGGAACACCAACCCCAAGTCGCCGGTCAGTTTCCCCAGTCAGGGCGAGCTCTGCAGCGACTTCGACTGACCCTTGCATTCTTGCGCTATGCGCCTCTCGGACAGCGGGGAATAGCGTGTCTTGGTGGATTCTTCCTACTACTGCCGACATAGGTCTCCGCGCATTCTCGATGGATGTCCCGGGGACTTTTCTCGAGGCGACCATGGGCCTGCAGGCGATTCAGTTGTCTGAGAAAGGGTCCGAGTCACTTGTCTCGCTGCCCCGTTCGAGGGGCGTATGGGTGGTCCAGGCTCCCGGGGGCGACCTCGAGCGAGGTCTGGTTCGGTGGCTCGAGGAGGTCCTCTACCACGGATCTGCCGAGGGCCATTGGCTCGTCGATGCTGAGATTGAGGTAGATGGGGGAAGAATCGAAGCACAGGTCTCTTGGGTCAACTCGGACCTCGTCGAGCGCGAGGTCGAGATCAAGGCCGTGACATTGCACGAGCTCGTGCTGCGAGAGATGTCTGAGGGGGAGATGGTGCCCGGGATAGAGCCCGACATACCGACCTTCAACGGACCTGGGTGGATGGCGCAAGTTATCTTCGATATCTAAGACTCATTCCTCGACGTTGAAGCGCTCGTAGACCTCGTTGCTGGTCTGTGACACTCGAATGAAGGTGGTGCATTTGGGCAGGTCCTTGATCCTGCGCGCACCCACATAGGAGCAGGCAGACCTGACTCCTCCGAGGATGGACTGCACGGTGACACTGAGCGAACCTCTGTATGGCACTCTGACCTCCTTGCCCTCGGGAGCCCTGTGTCCGGCGACCTCACCGTAGTGCGACTCCATCGCCTTCGCCGAGGACATGCCGTAGAACGACTTGTACATCCTGCCGTTGTCATTCTTGATCAGTTCGCCACCTGACTCGTCGTGTCCCGCGAACATGCCACCCAGCATAACGAAATCCGCACCCGCGGCGAAAGCCTTCGCGACATCACCCGGCGAGGAGCAGCCACCATCAGCCATCACATGGCCCAGCAGACCATGCGCTGCGTCGGCGCACTCCGAAATGGCGGACAGCTGAGGGTAGCCCACGCCAGCCACCTTCCGGGTCGTGCAGACAGAACCCGGCCCGATACCGACCTTCACTATGTCTGCACCGGCGAGGATGAGGGCTTCGGTCATCTCTCTGGTGGCCACATTGCCAGCGATGACGATCTTACTCGGAAACTCGTCGCGAACTCGCTTGACGAAATCGAGGAAAACCTCGCGATACCCGTTGGCGACGTCTATACAGATCATCTTGATGCCGTCATTGGTCGCCATCTTGCGGCGTAGCAACTCAAAGCTCTCGTCTGTAGAGCCGCAGGTCACTGCGACGAAGCTGGGATCCACCCCGTCCTCCCACGCCCGCGCGCACTCGCGAGTCGAGTAGAACTTCTGCAGGCAGGTGAGCATTCCATGCTTCTGCAATTCTTTGGCCACCGGGAACAGCCCTGTGCAGTCCATGTTGGCCGCCACGATGGGCACACCGCTCCAAGTTTCGTCAGAATGGCGGAACTTGAAATCCCTAGATAGAGTCACATCAGATCTGGAAACCAGCGTACTGCGCTTAGGTCGTATCAGGACGTCGTCAAAGGTCATCTTCACATCATGCTCTACACGCATTGAGACCTTACTACGCCAACGAAGGACCGCTTAAGACCATTATGAGAGTCAAAAGTGGTGCTCGTGCCGGGATTTGAACCCGGGTCGACGGATCGAGAGTCCGTCATGATGGACCGAACTACACTACACGAGCGTGGTTCCCGGCCACCGGACATCCGCTTAAGAAAACAATGCCTTGAGAGCCTATTGGGCTATTCGTTCACTTTCACTTTCACCTCTCGGGACTATTGCCTCGCTTGATATGCAGAAGTCGAGACATACCACCATGAACAGACAAACGAACGACACAGCGGCGCTCCTCTACAGGAAGCGTCCAGAACCATGCAGGGTGGTCTCTCTGGCGACCCTGCGAAGAACGAAAGGGCCAGTGCCAAAACCAGCGTCTACCACGCTGGTCAGCTACTCTGGAGTGGTCTCTGAGGCCGATTCCTGGGGCCCGATGCCGCGCATAGCCGCGCAGATCAACGTCAGTCCATCGAGTTGGGCTGGACTGCGCGAGAGGCTGCATGCCAGCTACGCGATCCAGACGGCGGTGGCCTGATGTCTAGGACGGGACGCCTCCGTGAGGAAGTAAGGGTCTACCTCGAGGAGAACGACACCGCCAACACCGTCGAGATATTCGATCATCTGAATGGCAGGTTCCGTTGGGGGGCCACGATGAATCAGGTTGGGAACATACTTGCCAAGGACAGGAGATTTTCCAAGGTCGGACACGTCCGTGGGCTGTTCCGCGGCAGCACCTACACGGTGTGTGTATGGGGCCTCAGTCAGCAAGCCGCTCAAGCCACCGCCTAGTCAGGGAAGAAATGAAGGCCCAAGGGCCTTGAGTCGAGGCGTGAGCAGTAGCGGTGCGATGAGGGCCTGGTCGGTCTTGTTCAGAGTTAGCAACTCGACTGTAGGGGTGCTGGGGGTCTTTCTGGGGGCCATGCTGGCCCTAGGGGGGCTGCCTGAGGGCAAACTCGCGCTGATAACCGTCCTGCAAGCCGTTTCAGTATGGAGCTTCATGTGCTCGTGGAACGCGTTGAACGATTACCTTGATCTGGAGATAGACCGCGTCAACCGCCCCGACAGACCACTTCCCTCCGGCGCAATCTCGGAGGCCACCGCCAGGAGGGCGATAGCCCTGATGATGACGCTCTCGATACTCTCGATCGTCTGGGCGGCTGTGACTGCGAGCGGTTTGGAAGGGGGGATCGATGGGTGGTACCCAGCTCTCGCGATATGGGCGGGTGCGTTGTTCCTGCTTGCGAACTACGAGTCCGCAGGCCCGTTCAGCCTGCGCCTCAAGGAGAGGGGCCTGCCAGGAAACATTGCCATCAGCCTCTCCGTCGGAATGGTCGTGCTGTTCGGTGCTGCAGGGGTTTTCGAGCCATTCAGTCACCGCGCGTGGGCCATGTTCGTCGTCGGAATCCTGTACACCCTCGCCCGGGAGATAGTCAAGGACGTCGAGGACATGGAGGGCGACGAGGGAAGGAGCACCTACGCCATGCGAGTCGGACCCCAGCAAGCACGAGCCGTCGCTTGGGTGCTGCTGTTGCTGACGCTGGCTTCTATCCTACTGCCCTTCACAATAGGGGTATTCCCAGAGCATCATCTGATTGGGGTGGTTCCGGCTGTCGTCCTTCTGCTGATGGTCAAGCCGAAGTTGGTACTATCTGAGGACCGCGCTGCACAGCAATTAATCAAGAAATCGATGTATCTAGTCCTTGCAGCATTCCTAGTAAGCGCTCTACTGGCCTAGTCACCCAAGGTCACGGTAAGTGTGCCATGCAGCCTCGTTACAGAGGTAGGTGAGCAGCGACATCTGAGCCCACATCCTGTTCTCGGCTTGGTCGAAGACGACGCTGTTAGGGGAGTCGATGACCGCATCCGTCACCTCCTCGCCGCGATGCGCTGGCAGGCAGTGCATGAACAGGTAGTCAGGGTCAGCGTGTGAAACAAGTTCCTCATTGACTTGGAAACCTCTGAAGGCGTCGAACTTGCCCTCCACGTGCTCTTCTCCCATCGAAACGAAGATGTCGGTGTAGATGACCCCGGCACCGCTCACGGTTTCGACGGGATCGTTGGAACCGCTGATACTGGAGCCTGTGTCGGCGGCGATGCTGCGAGCCCTCGACATCACCGACTCATCAGGCTCGAATCCAGCAGGGGTAGCGTACGAGACGTCGTGTCCGAGCGCGACGCCGGCGAGCAACAGGTCGTGAAACACATTGTTGCCATCGCCGACCCAGGCGATGTGTCCGTTTACGCTCTCGCCGTGTTCGGCGATCGTCATCAGATCCGCCGCTGCCTGACAGGGATGGTGCAGGTCAGAGAGGGCGTTGATTACTGGTACAGTGGCATGTTTGGCCAGTTCCTCCGCGTCGTCGTGCCTGAAGCACCGGTAGGTGATTCCGTCGAGGTACCTAGAGAGGACTGCTGCAGTGTCGGCGATAGATTCGCTCTTACCGAGTTGGATATCATTCGATAGTAGTGTCAGTGGCTGACCGCCGAGCTTGCTAACACCTACTTCGAAGGAGACCCTGGTTCTTGTTGACGGCTTCTCGTATATCGATCCTATCGACATCCCGTCAAGCGGTTTGAAGTCGTAGTTGATATCGCTCCCGTGCTTGAAATCGATGCCCCAGTCGATGAGGCCAGCCAACTCATCGCTCACATCGTCGATTGCCATCAGGTCCCGCTTCGAATCACTGTCGCTCATGCTCTATGTCCCCTGCAAATCCGTCTCTAGAATCGGCCATGCCACCGAAGATTGTCTGAGCGAAGGTAAGCACGTCTGCAAGTCCTTCCTCATACTCGCTCGATAGAGGAATCAAGCCGGGCTGTATCGACGCGTGCTGCATCATCCTGAGTTGGCCTATGGCGAATTCGGCCCTCTGGCTACCGGACTCGGTGTCCAAGGCCTGCTGGGCCGACTCCTCATACAGCGCAGCCTCGAGGATATCGAGGTTGTCGCCCCAATCCATCACCCGCTCGAGTGCCTCTGGCTCCAATAAGTCGGACTTGGAGAGGAAGTTCGCGGTTGGGAGGCCTAGTCTGAAATGAACGATAGCCGATAGCAGCATCTGCGAGACGAAGCCGCTTGGAGTCCGTGAGAGCATCGGGTCGAAGAGGAAGATCAGGCAGGCCCGACCTTGGCCAATCACGTTGACTAGGTGGTTGGAGGCCTCCCTGAAAGCGAACAACTCCACTTGGCCGGGTGTGTCGACAATCAGTATATCGCACGATAATCCCTCAATCTCGTCGAAGACCTCGTCAGCCCGGGACGCCACTAGGTCAGCGGCTAGAATCTGGGCTCCGTTGGGACCCAGTTCGTACTCGACCATGACATCGGACAGGGACACTAGGTCTCTGACATCGAACTCCGTGTCGTAGTCCACTTTCTCGGCCCCAGGGTCGAGGTTGATTGCTAAAATATCAACTTCTAAGAATCGCCCCCATCGTTGGAATGCCGTCACCAGAGAACTCTTCCCTGCCCCTGCGGTACCGACGACGAATAGTACCGGAGGGGCTGTTCCGTCTTGACTGCTCACGCTCTCGCCCGAGGGCGAGAGAATTTCAACCATTCGCGACGCCCTGTATTGACTGTGTGGCGGACAAGTAATAGTTATACCAATCCAAGCCACGTCCGTGGCCACCCATCGGGGTGTTCGCGCCATGTCCGAAGAGCCTCCTCCCCTCCCTCCCGGATTTCCCCTCCCTCCACCTCCGCCTCCTCCCCCGGGTTTCGAGGAAGAGGAGGATGACGATTCGGAGGATGCGCCATCACCTCCTCCTCCACCAGGCTTGATGGAGATAGAGGACAGGGAGATTTCCGATGAGGCTGATGAGGAACCCGACGAGGCCCCCTCTCCACCGCCCGGCTTCGGTGCCCTGCCATCCACTTCCGAGCCTGACCAGCCCCCTCCAGTACCTCCGGGACTGGACGACTCTGATGAGGAACCTCCCTCTTTGGATGATTCCTTAGCAGCATTAAGCATGCCCGGAGACAGCAAAGAGGAAGACGAGATCGGCTGGGCCGAACCAGAACCCTCTGCCGACTCATTGGATGCGGAGGAGGACTCTGCTATCGCCGACGCCCTATCCACCCCGGTAATCGCTCCTGTTTCCTCTCCCAATCTGAGATCTGCCAGTGAAGTGGATGCGATTCCAGGCGACAAGCTGCATGCCACTTTGAGCGAGGTGGAGAACTCCACACTGAATCCAGATGGCTCAATCAGGCGACAGAGCATCGAGGGCGAACTGATACTTCGAAACGCGAGCAAGAAACACAGGGCCTGGGACATCGAGGTTTTGCTGTCTTCGACCAGCGATACAGACATCGGAGGGCGCTCGATTTCCGTGAGAGAACTAGAGGCCACCGAGGAGACGGTGATCCCGTACTCCGCCAATGGTCCACGGATGCTGGTCCTGAAGGAGACAATCGACACCAATCCAGAGAGGACTCAGAAGAATAGCCTGTCTTTGGTCTTCTCTGAGGAGCAGCAGGAAATCGAGATGCAGCTTGTGATCGAGAACGTCTCTCCTGTACCTCTGTTGGAGGTAGAGGTAAACCGGACATTCCCTGATAGCTTCACCATCCCGGACGGCCCCGAGTACAATGTCGACGAATCATCAATCTCTTGGGATATCGGCAGACTCAACGTCGGCGAGAGCAGGGCGCTCTCTCTTTCGCCGAGAGTCACCACCAGTGGAGTAGACAAGATTTCAGCCGGCGTCGCATCTGCGAACTACGCCGCTGAAGCGACGGCATCGAGAGCTGACTTCGAACGCGTGTCCGGCTCCACCCTGCACATGATGAGGGTCGATAAGGTCGAGGATGACAGGCCCGGAATCTGGCACTGCAAGTCCGTCTTCGAGAACAGATCCTCCTTTGTAGTGACACTGTCGGGGGTGACTGTTTGGCTTTCTGGCAGGGATGATCCGATCCTAGACGTCTCCGACCTCCGTCAGGATGTCCCGCCTGAGGGAAGTTGGAGCTCCATGGAGAAGAGAGTGGAGGCCGACAGCCCCAGTTTCACCCACGAGTTCAGGTCTTCGATACTGCCGCGAGTCTCCGTCGAGTCAACCGGTTCGATCGACTTGAAGGAGCAGGAGCTGACTGTGCTGGATGCAATCCTGCTCAAACAGTACGACAAGTCTAGGATCAAGTCGTTCGTGCCTTCCGACATCGAGGCGACGATATCTATTGAGAACAACGGCTCTGCCTCAATCAATGTCATACGTCTGATGGATGACGTCCCCGGTGTCTTCGATCCTCCTTCGCAGGAGGACGTGAGCATAGAGATAGAGGGTACAGACCTCAATGAGGAGCAGTACCTGATAGAGGTGATTGATGGGGTCCAACTGGAAGAGAGAATGGTCTCCCCCGACAGCGCGGGTCATGGTTTGAGAATCACTGTCGGAACTTCAGCACCACTCGGCCTCCAACCCGGCAAGACCATGGTAATCAGGTATCCTCTTCACGCCCCCGACCCCTCTCCTGCCAACGAGCTCCTAGCAGCCCCCATCAGGGCTGACTTCGGCTCGGAGAAGTTTGGTCCTGTGGCCACTAGGGAAGTGGCGAGGCCGCCTCAGATGCGAGTCGTCCACCGCCGGCGAAACGTCAGCTCCGGTAAGGAGGTCTTCCCGGCCAGCGGCGCCGGCAGATACGAGATCCTGCTGGTGTTCGCCAACAACTCCGATAGCGCGCTAGACGAACTCACTCTGCATGATGTGGTCCCTGGTACCTTCTCCCTCGAGAAATCCACGGTGCGCTCTTCGGTTGACGGTGAACGGGATGTGAAACTGAAGAAGGAATCCGCTCCGGAGGGGATCCACATCGAGTGGAGTGTTGGCAGGATTGAGCAGGGCGAGAGGATTGAGGTGACATACGAGATTCAAGGGGATCCCGAGTCGGAGTACAAGGTCTCTGACGCTCAGGACTTCCACGGTGCCACCTTCGGCGACGAGGTCGACGAGGAGCCCAACCTCCCAGAGTGGGTGGATCCGCCGCAGAGGGCCCCCAAGATTTCAAGGCAGCACGAGCCAGACCCAGAACCTGAACCAGAGCCCGAGGGGGAAGGGCCTCAGGAGCAGGAGCCAGAGGATGAAGGGCCCCATGAGGAGGAGCCAGAGGATGAAGAAGCATCTGAGGAACCCGAAGCCGAGGTCTGTCCGATATGTGGTTCTGAGGCAGAGATAGGCGCATCGGTGTGCGCTGTTTGCAGTTATTCGTTCTGAAGTGGAACCGGCTGGACGCCTATGGCGTCCACCGAAGCGTTCATCCTGTTCTGGTTGAGCGAAGGTGCATGGCGTCAGCGGGCACCAGCAGCGACTCACAGTCCGAGGCCATGTCCTCGATGATGATGCCGATGCTCTTCCTGATGCTGATGATGGTGGTGCTGATGCTCAACCCGGGACTTCGCGTGGCATTGGCCGATGGGGCGGGCTATGTCCTCGTGCCCCTCCTCCCTTTCCACTCCCTCTACTTCGTTCCTACGGTGTTCATCGTCGGCTCCAGCATTATGGTCGTAAACACCATCATTCGGGCATTCTTCATGGATCCAATGACTCAGGCTCACTTCAGTCACCGCCAGCGTCAGATTGGCAAGAAACTCAGAGAGGCGCAGATGGCCCGAGACACAGCTAGGGCGGACAAGATGCAGAAGTTGCAGATGGAGTTGATGCCCGAGCAGATGGCAATGCAGTCAGCGATGATGCGACCGATGATGTTCACAATGGTTTTCATCATCGCCATCTTCAGTTGGATGGCCAGCGAGGTCGAGACCTTCAGGGTGGCATTCGTCAGTCTTCCTTGGGCGCCGATGTGGTCGTTCAACGACAGGGTGATGTGGATTTTCCCAGCTTGGATTGCCACGTACATCACAATGAGCGCACCGTTGGGCCGAATCATCGACCGCCACATCAAACTGTTCCGCTACCGTACCCATCCGCTGGTCGTCGCGGGGGACCCCATTCCCGAACCCCTGCTGCATCTGCTTGAGGAGGAGAAGGCCAAGACAAGCGACGACGTGAGGATCCGCAGGGCCCAGCGAAGAAGGGCCGGGCCGCGCAAGACCGGACCTCAAGCTGCCGCGACAGCGCAAAGGAAGGGCGGCAACGTGCATTCGACCCCGCCTAAGTCGGGGACTACCTGCCCCTCATGCGACTCTGACATGGTCCTGAGGACCCCAAAAGGTAGACTGAGATGTGAAGTGTGTCGGAACGAGTGGAGGTGAGGTGATGCTCAGACTCACAGTCAGCGGACCTCCCGGCAGCGGCACCTCGACCCTGGTCAGCAAGTTGTGTGAAGAGCGAGGATGGTCCTCGGTCAACGGAGGTGACCTCTTCAGGAATGAAGCCTCTAGAAGGGGCCTCTCAGTCGAGGAATTCAGTGCTTTATGCAAGCAGGATCTCGGCGTCGACCGCTCACTGGATACGCTGCTAAAGCAAGTGTTGACCGACCCTGACGCCCCCGAAGTCGTAGAGAGCAGGTTGTGTGGTTGGTGGGCTTACCAAATCGGCCTGAAATGCCCTAGGGTTTGGGTCGCGGTTTCTGACGAAGAGAGAGCGAGGAGAATCCAGAACCGAGAAGGCGGCGACTATGCCACCTGTCTGGCCCTGTCTCAGCAGAGGCAGAGGGACGACATGGCTAGGTACCGCACGTTGTACGACATCGACCTGAACGACATGACTCCTTATTCCATTGTCGTCGACGCCGACGAGGCCGGCGCTGACGAGGTATTCCGCATAGTAAGTGCCGAACTGATTGAATGATGTGGTTCTATGGGCGACAGCGGTTACTGGGAATTGGCAGACGCATCGACCAACCCTGACTTCGGCTCAGACCCCCGGGAGCGCTCGCTGGACCAACTCCTAGCCGCCGGGATAGTCCTCGTCGAGAAGCCGCGAGGTCCGTCTAGTCATCAACTGGCTTCTTGGGCCCGTGAATTACTCGGAATCAGTAGATTGGGGCATGGGGGGACACTCGACCCCTTTGCTACGGGATTGCTGACCTTACTCTGTGGCAAGGCCACGAAGCTCACAGAGTTGACCCTCAAGGCCGACAAGAGGTATGTCGGGGTCCTGCGCTTCGGTCGTGCTGTGGACGAGGCGGAGCTCGAGACAGTACTTTCAGGTCTTACGGGGGTGATATACAACGTCCCGCCACTGGAGTCCGCGGTCAAGGTTCAGGTTCGGACTAGGACGATTCATTCGTTTCGGCTCTTGGACACCGAACCCGAGTCTCGCATCGCTGCTTTTGAGGTGTCCTCCAGCGCTGGCACCTACATCAGGACTCTCGCCAAGGACATTGGCCTGCTTCTGGATACGAGATGTGAGTTGATCGAGCTCCACAGGGACCGTACAGGCAACTTCGATCAGAGCATGTCATGCAGCATGCAGCAGCTTGCCGATGCGGCATTCCTGTCTAAGGAGCACGGCGACGACAGCGCCCTTGTCAAATTGATAGCTCCGGTCGAGACCCTGCTCTCCGGACTCCCTGCTATCACCGTGAAGGATGGCGCTGCTGCCGCTCTTTCACATGGTGCTCCATTGGCAAGGCCAGGCGTCGTACGAGCGCCTAAGGGTGTTCAAGAGGGCGCAACGGTTCTTCTACAGAGCATCAAAGGGGAAGCGGTCTCTGTGGCGAGGATGTCGGTAGACACCGACTCGCTTTCCGAGATGAAGTCCGGGGAGGTGGCCGTTGCTCGCGCAGTCATGATGGAAACGGGTACGTATCCACAGAGTTGGTCCAGAGAATGAAGGCTCAGGCCATCTCATGCTCTTCGTAGACCCACTCTTCTGTCTCCAAACGAATCTTCAGTTTCATCATTTCAATCACACACCACCGGCTCAAACACCTAGGCACCCTTGCGCGGCGTGGCTTTTCGGTTTTGCGCTTGGTATAACTATTCCCTGAAAATGACCGATTATCAGCCTGAAGGGGGGTCGACAACAGGAAAACCGAGGTGTCCGAACTACTTTCTGTGCTCGTAGGGTTTGCGCACCTTGCTCGGACTGAAATAGAGTGCGGTGAGGGCAATCAGAATTATCCCAATGGAGAGGAAGACGACTGCTGGCCCTCGGTCGAATGAATCAATTATGCTGCCCGAGTCAGTCTCCCTCTCGCTCACAATCATAGTGATCAGGCGGTCGTTGTTGTTCTCCGAAGTCTCGTCGATGGATGCGGTGCTGTCAGCCACGACTTCAATCGCCAATGCATCATCGGGCCCCGACACCTGTGCATCGCAAACTGCTACACCTAATCCCCCGGACGGTATGGATTCGACCATGACTACACCGACCAAGATGCCCCCGACCGTGCACTTGACGTTGACAGCATCGGCAAGCCCCCTCCCCTCGTTTCTGACGTAAGCGTAAATCTCGATGACATCCCCGTCAACCAGCTCCGAGACGCTCAATCCATCCCGTCTCACGTCTATTGATTCTATGAGGAGATCGGGTTTGGCCGTCACTACGACTTCAATCGACTGCGAGATGTCATTTGTCCCGTCGCTGACACCGATCTCCACTATGTGAGAACCAGATTCCACCGGAGTCAGAATCAGGTCGTTCGCTGTATCGAAGGTAGCCCATGAGCGACTGGCCGAGAGGGTCAGAGACTGGGTATCGGAATCTGTCACTGTGATGTCAACGACCATCGTCTCGCCCAACTCGATATATACTGTGAGAGGGAGTCCCTCAAGGACTGGGGGATCCTCGATCGGGTTCACCGTGATACTCATCTCACCAGTCCAGGTGTTACCGCGTTCGTCTTCTACTACGACCATTACAGAAGCCTCCCCCCAGGCGTCCCTGACAGGTTGAATCCTGACATACTGGTCAACGATGGTCGCTTCGATGACGGTCGGGTCTCCACTGACGGCGCTCAGTGCTAGGTCTTCAGGTGCGGTGAGGTCGTCGATGCACCTGACGTCCATAGGGATGTGAACGCCCGCATCATCCTCGTTGAAAGACATATCATCGAGTGGCATGCACTCCGGATCGAGGTCCCACTCGACGTCGTAGCCACCCGTGATGGAGATTGAGTGAATGTGGACCACTGTGGTTTCAGCAGTCCCGTTCGAAGACCATTGAAACCTCGCAGCGACCCCGGCGACCATCTCTCCCAACCGTTCGGGCAGAGCGTAACCAACAGGGACATCAACAACGAAGGCACCGTCCTCCATCGGTATGCTGGCAATCAATTCGCTGCCGACAGCGAATCGAATGTAACTCGTGTCGGCTAGCCCTCCGAGCTTCCCTGAAACGGCCCCATAGGCCACGAGGTGCGGGTCGTTGATGTCCACTCTGGCACCGGAGATGCACCCGTCCTCGATGTCGATACGGATTTGCTGGGTTGAATGGGGGTTGTCCAGCAGTTCCCCTGATTGCTTCTCGCTGTAGTCTCCGTCGAAGCCGTCAGGCAGAGCCCATATCGTGTGATTGCCGGCCCCGTAGACGTGTAACCGCCCCAATTGCTGCAGAGGAGGGACTTCAACATCGAATGTCCAGATCCCCGCCTCAGGGCCGTTTGGGGTCAGCCCGCAGGAAACTTGGGAGAGCCCGGAGATCTCCCCGTCGTATGGTCCGAAATCGACAACCGGCGAATCAACACCATTGAGGGTGTGGCGGGCCTTGGTGGTCTCGAAGGAGTACCACGGCTGATGGTACTTCACCCTCAACCCGACCGCGTCCACTTGGACCTCGGAGTCGTCACTCGTCCCCTGGGAGGCGTAATCGACAGTGAACTGGGTACCCTCCAATGCGCCCCAGTCTATCTGGACTAGGTCCTCCAGTGGCAGCACGAGAGGGTTGGACATCCTAAGAATAGGGCCGAAGGTGTGCCCGAAGGTCACGACCAACTTGTCGGAGCCGTGATTCTGCAGAACGATCCTCACAGTATCTTGGGATAGTGCATCTGGGATGGAGAAGTGCAGGACCATCGAGACGTTGGCGATCTGCATGCCATGCAGTCCAGAGAAGTCGTACCCGTTCATCGTGATGTTCGGGCCCATCGACCAGGTGTAGTCAGAATCGGGCTCCCCGAGGGTATAATTGGACAAAGTCGGGCTGTAAGTGGCCCAGGAAGTCACTTGTTCGAAGTTATCAGGCCGGTCGTGGGTGAAGGAAAGCTCGCCATCGGCGACCATCCCACCAGAGTACTCAGCCTGCTCGCTGGAGAAACCGGCAGTGGCCGATATCTCCCATTGCTCGGAGTCCGAGAAGTCACCAGCTTCTATGAGTTCGATCCCTTCGGCGCCGATGACGGTGTCTGCGGCGGAAAATGGCACCATAGGTGCCAAGGAGAAGACGAGGAGAAGGATAATCGTAACACCAGTGGGCCCCCTCATGTCCAGACAACGGTAGAGTGCAGGGCTTCAATCCGTTGGTCTTCAGTGCATCCATGCAAGCATGCGTAACGGTTGATAAACGGCCTTCCTCCACCGTCACACGTACGGCTGTGATGGTGTAGCGGTTAGCACGGTGGGTTGTGGTCCCGCCGGCCCGGGTTCGAGTCCCGGTCACGGCCCCATTGAATCACCGGGCTGAGCCGTTGATGTCTTCGTCGGCTATCTCGTGCCCCATCCTGTCGACCTTGGCTGCCAGGTACTCCCTATTCTCCTCTCCGACGCCGACCACCAGAGGCATCTTTTGGACCACGTTGACCCCATTCTCGCTGAGTTGTCTGATCTTGTCGGGATTGTTGGTCAGGAGGCAGACGCCGTTTACTCCCACGGCACGCAGTATCTCTGATGCAATCCGGTAGTCCCGAGCATCCGCGGGATGCCCGAGCAGCAGGTTTGCATCCATGGTATCAGCCCCCCTATCCTGCAGGTTGTAGGCCTGTATCTTGGCATGCAGTCCGATTCCTCGCCCCTCTTGGCGCAAGTAGACGAGGCAGCCCCATCCGACTTCGTGGATCTGTCTCATCGCAGCTTCGAGTTGAGCACCACAATCACACCTCAGGCTGCCAAATGCATCTCCTGTGAGGCACTCCGAGTGGACCCTGACGAGGACCGGATCAGGGCCAGTCATGTCCCCCAGAGTAAGTGCGACGTGATCGGATCCCGTGCTATCCTCATGGAAGACGCGTATCCTGAAGTTCCCGTAGTCGGTCGGCAGACGTGCATCCGCGGGAACCTCGCCCAGTTCGGTGATGCTCATATCGCTGGCCACGAAACTCATCGAGAAGCACACCCCCTTTGAACAATCTCTCACGGCCGCGCCGGGCTCCTGATGCGGAAGGTGTACTCGCCGGCGTCCTCGTTCACGCCCAGCAGCTCGAGCCCCATCCTGTCGCACAGAGCAGGCATGTCGTGCAACGTCTCCGGGTCGTCGCAGACCACTTCGAACAGCGACCCCCCCTCAGACGACTCGACAGCCTTCCTAGTCTCGTGTATGGGCACGGGGCAGAAGAAACCGAGGAGGTTCAGTGTGGTAACCCCCTCATCGACCATATTTTTCCACCTTAGGGGGCCACGATAGAAGGCTCTAGCGAGCGTCCGTTGAAATCACGAGCCTTAATCACATCAATCACGTAGGCGACCTTGTCGACATGAATTTCCACTTTCGTCTCGTCCTCGCTCTGTGAGATCTCCCCAATCACGATATCAGAGACCCGCGCCTCCCGAGTGATCCAGTCTGCTATGGCTCTCTTGGTCGAATCCGATTTACCCAAGGCGAGTCTGACGGTGACCATCCCGAATGGGTCTGATACTTCCTCCCAGTCGTCTCTCTTGCCGATGGGGTCCCTGTCCATGCCTTCGGGCAGGCTAGGGGCATCGACGTAGGGGATGTTGAGATTCCACGTCGATGCGATCTTCTCGATGAGTCGACGGTCTTCGTTGGTGACGAAACTCCAGGCCTCGCCTTTTCTGCCCATCCTGCCGGTTCTGCCGATTCTGTGGACATACGACTCGGTGTCAATGGGCAGATCGTAGTTTACGACGTAGGTGATGCCATCCACATCAAGGCCACGGGCTGCCACGTCGGTGGCGACCACGATGCTCTCGCCACCGCCCTTGAACGAGTCGAGTATCTTCTCTCTCTTGCCCTGAGGCAGATCACCGTGCAGCCCGATGGCTCGGATTCTGAACTTCCCCAGCCTCTCGGAGAGGATTTCCACCATACGCTTGGTGTTGGTGAAGACGAGCATTTGATCATCACCTCCCATATGTGCTATGATACGGCCGAGCGCCCAGAGTTTGTTGGCCCGTCCGACTCGGATAGCGTACTGGTCGATCTCCGGTATCTCGACTTCCATTTCATCGCTCATCACGTGGGTGGCGTCGAGCATGAACTCGTCAGCGGCGTCGAGAACCTCCTGAGGGAATGTGGCGCTAAAAAGCAGGGTCTGCTCTCGGTTCGGGGTCTTCTCGAAGATCCACAGGACATCCGGGAAGAATCCCATGTCCAGCATGCGGTCCGCCTCGTCGAGGCAGAAGTGCGCAATGTCCTCAAGCTTGAGGTGCCCCCTTTTGGTCATGTCAATCACTCTCCCAGGGGTTCCGACAATGATGTCGGCGCCCTTGTCGAGTTTCTTCGCCTGCTTCTCAAGGTCGGTGCCTCCGTAGACGGTTTGGATCGACAGCCCCTTGTCTCCTTGCAGACTGTCAATCTCCTTTGCGACCTGCACGGCGAGCTCCCTAGTTGGACAGAGGATGATGGCTTGGGGAGAGCCCGAGGGCGAGCAACTCTCAAGAATCGGGATTCCGAATGCGGCTGTCTTTCCCGAGCCGGTCCTCGCCTGCCCTACGACGTCCATCCCCTGTCGAGCAGGAGGCAGTGCCTCCCGTTGAATCTCGGTCGGCTCGGTCCAGCCAAGCGCCTCGATGGCTGCGGCAATCGGAGCTTCTAGGTCCCAACTACTGAAACCGGCCTCGGCAGCGTTCATCGTATCGCCTCAGAAGGTTTCCGAATCGCGGATTTCCCTCTGCAGCTCGCCCATCCAGTACTTGCGGCAGTTCTCCTTGGTGAGATACTGATCCTTGCTCGAAAAACTGTGATTGTAGTGGCCCTTGTCGGCAGATGCGTACTGGTCCTTGCTCCTCTTGTGGAACTTTTGGAGTACGTGTTGACGCATGTATTGCCTGAACTTCAGTGACTTGCTGCGATTCACCCCTTTCGGCGTGACGCCATCCCAGAGGCGCTCGAAACGCTCCAGTTTGTCGTCAAACTCATCGCTCATGCCGAATCCTCGCTGTGCGGCCGACCTAACTGCTGTTTATCATGTTCACCCTCTGGTAAAGCATCACCGCTACGCGGTGCGTCTAACTCCTCTAATGGTGGCTCGACCCTGTCAAGAGGGGCTAGGAATCGGTTTTTCTCCTCCTCTGAGCCCTCCATTTGCACGTCCCTTGCCAGCGAGGACAGCCTCTTGCGCAAGTCGGCCCGAGTCTCATGGCGCAGCAACTCGGCAGCAGCCTCCCTGAGTCTTTCCCCGCTCAGAACAATCGAAAGTTGGTCAATGCAGGCCTTGCGCAGTGTGTAATCCCTGCTTCTGGCACCGTCGATAATCATCTTCGTGACTCGGGGGTTTTGCATGTCTAGTTTCTTCATCGCTTTGATTACTGACTTCCTAACTCCCGCATCATCGTCCGTGATGGCAGCCTCGATGAAGATGGTGGCTATCATAGGTTCAGTTTTGGTAAGCTTAGTTAGCGTGTTGGAAGCGTTCCTCCTGACTTGCGCGTCCTCGTCCTCCAATGACCAACCTATCAGGTCCCACCCTGTAGCACCTGCACCGGCGGCAAAACGCAGAATCTTCGAACCGCGCCGCCTCAGATCGACATCCTCTTCTCGAATCAATTCGTCAAGATGCAGGCAACCGGTCTCGGGCCAACTATCGGCTGTCCGGCGGAGGGTCTCAAAGGCATTAGCGCGATGATCGATCCTAGTATCACGCAACTCTCTGCGGAGGATGTTCTCGCAGCCCGAGGGGAACACTGGAGCGACCTTGAGGAAGCACTCTCTAGCCGCATCTCTGACCTGTCCCTCATCTTCGAGAAGACGATCGGAGAGGCAGTGCAAGAGGTCATCGTGTTTCTTCAGTGCGAAGACAGGCAGAATCTCCAGAGCGGCTATTCTGATCTCGATAGTATCGTCATCGAGTGCATCGAGCAGAACTTTGTGTGCAGAGTCAATCTGGCTGCCTAGAACTCGGTGAAGCGCCTTGATCCCATCGCTCCTGCGAGCGAATCCGCCTCCGTCACTCCTAGACAGCTCCAAACTTCCTGTCTCACCCCGGGCCAATGGCAGGATCTCGTGTGCCGGAATCCTCTGCCACGGACCGGCATCAGGGAGGAGCCCCCTGATGTCCACATCGCTAGCCATTCGCTGCCGTCTGATCGGCTTGCCCGTGCGCGGGTCGCGTGCGACGTAACCTCTAGACATTCTCCGCCTCGGCCCGCGCAAGTAGCCGTCTCTCTTGAATGAAATGCAGAATTGTGCATTATTCCACAGGGTAACCATCAAACGGCGCCTTCATTCAGTTGCTCCTCCGGGGGGCCAGATGTCGGAAGCACACGAGCAGGAGATTGGGTGTCTACTGCAGATTAGCATGGCCGGACTGCCCGGGGATTCGACGACACGTGAGGAGCTCTCCCGAATCTGGTCGCTGGAGCTACAGTGGTTCACACCGCAAGAGGCCGACCTGATTGCAGACAGGCTGTCCGAGAGGGGCTGGCTCGTTGAGACCGCAGACGGGCTGTCAGCTCCACTCGGTCTTGAACTCCCGCGCCCCTCTCTAGGCTGGCGTCCAATGGCAAGGCGTATGGTCGATCCCCCCGAATTCAAGCGACACACTCCTCTCGCGAAAACTCTCCCCCTGCCCCCGGAACCAATCGAGACGGTAGTCGAGCCCCCAGCACCCAAGCAGCAGCCAATGCCGCGGATTTCGGACCCCGAGCCGACCTCCATGCCTCCAGACAGAGCAGAAGGCAGCATACCCGGATTGATATCAATGATAGGAGAGAAGTCTGGTTTGGAGAACAAGGAAGTCATACGCCGGGCCCAGCGGAAGCGAAGAGCACTCGGCCAGGTGACTCTGTGGATGGCACTCGCCTTGGTTGCCCGGGAACAAGGTCTGGACATGCAGGCGGTCAACCTAGCGATAGAGGCCTGACTCAGTCGTAGCCGTTCCCTGAGCGCACTTCGGCGGCTAGCAATCCAGGAAGCACAAACAGAGCCATCATCAGTGAGAACAGAACTGAAATCGAACTCACTATGCCGAAGTCTTGAATGACCGGGATGGGGGACAGTTTCAGAACTAAGAACCCACAGATTGTGGTTCCAGCAGACAGTAGCAGAGCAGTGCCCGTGGTGGCGTACATATCCCGCATGGCCTGCCAGGTTCCCATGCCAGAGAGGCGGTTCGCCTCGAAACGCCTCCATACGTGAATCGAGTAGTCAATACCTAGGCCAATCGTCAGTGCAGTAATCATAATCGTCAGTACGTTCCAGTTCATCCCCAGCACGGCCATTGCTCCGACCACCCAGGCGCCGGCTAGGCCGACCGGAAGAATGACCACCAGCGACTGCCCCAGCCTACGCGTCAGGAGAACCAGCACCAGCATTGAGACAAGTAGGCTAATCACAGTCGATGTCACTTGAGATACCACCAGTTCCGAGAGCACGTTGTTCAGGACGATAACATCGCCAGTGACATGCACTTCTCCACCTACCAGTCCCTCTTCCTCCAATAGTTCAGCCTGCTTCACGAACACTTCCGCGACCTCTTGGGCCTCCTCACTGCTCCTTGCTAGAACATCCACCCTCATCTTGAGGTACAACAGCGACTGACCGTCTTCGGTCATAGCGACGTGCATGCCGATCCTCTCAGCCCAACTGAGCCCTCTGAGCCCATCGCCGGTCGAGTCATTGGACATCAGGTCTGAGACAGCCCCCACCAGGTCGCCCTCCGCGAATCCATCCGCGACCCCAAGTTCGCCGTCGAATATTCCCAAGTGATATGAATCGCCGAACAACGGGTCGTTCTCGACAGCATCTCGCAGAATCGGATGGAGCCCGTCATAAGACGGGCGCTGCGAATCTGTGTTCGTTGGGTTGACCACCTCTGGGATGCCAGCGATTCTATCGTCGAAGAACCCGAGTCCCTTCAGCAGGTCTCTTTCGCCACTCAGGGCATCTTCCCCGGGAAGAGGCTCGATTAGTATGATGACCGATTTCCAAGCAGCCGCTTCGTAGGAATCATACATGTCGTTCCTGACTTCCATTATGTCCATGCCATCCTCGGAGAGGAAATCGGTCAATTCGAAACTGGTGTCCAACTCCCTGATAGCTACTATCACCGAACCCATGGTAATCAGTGCGACGACCAGCAAGACTCTCGCGGTGTTCCTCCTCTGGAATCGCGTGGCCAAGTCTGCTAACCTGTTCATTTTCAGACCGCGGGACCGCTTCTCGCCCCCCGTCTTCTCAACCACCACATGTACCGCTCCAACGAATACGGTGCTGGCCACGAAGGCGGAGACCACACCCAGTGCCAGAGTGAATCCGAAGGTCCGCAGCGGAGCGAGTTCGGAGCCGAATGGAGGGGGGAACGAGTTAGCGAGGAAGGCGAAGACCGTAGTGATTACAGCCAGGGAGAGTGCCAAGCGCAGCACTGAGACAGACTTCACCCATGCCTGTGCGGCGCTCTCTGTCTGATTCTTTGCCTCTTCGTATCCACGTTGCAGGTGAATGGAGTAGTCGATGCCCAATCCCAGAACCACAGGGGCCACAGCGACCTCGAGTATTGAGAACCGCATACCGACAAAGGTCACGATGCCGTAGGTCCAGACCAGAGCGGCAGATAGTCCCAGCAGAGGTGCTGCAACCATCATGAAGGAGCGAAACGCCATAGCTAGCAGCACGACTACGACCATGACGGCGATAAGCAGCAGCCAGACTAGGTTGTCCAAGGTCGACTCATTGATATCGTGGCTGATTAGATCGTCCGAGATGACCCCGTATTGCAGTGCCGAATTGTTACCGAGCGGGTGTTTTGCGTCCAGGTCCAGAAGGGCCCGAATCTGAGATGCCCTGTTCTGTCGGACATCGTCGCTAATATCGCCGCTGATCTCGATTGCCCACATGGTGCTGGACGCACGGGGGGTGGGGTCGCCTTCTCCAGTGTCCAGCCACTCGCACACCGGTTCGTAGTCGAAGTCGGTGTGGAGCATTGCAGATGCAGCGAACGAGGCCGAGGCGATGGCTTGGTCGTTACCAATAGCATCGGTGCACTTATCCCCGTCTGTGACGGCGCCAAGAAACTCCCCCCAGTCGTTGAAGTCTGCTAGGTTGCGACCTTGCTCGTCCCTCTCTTCAAGAGCTCTCTCCATCATATCGGCCGTATTCAGGTGCGCTATGACGAAGTCGCCATTGGCAGCAGAGAATTCTTCGACTCTACTTAAGTCATCAGACAGTTGCTGGAGAGCCCCAAACTCCAGCACGTTACAGAAAGTCTCGTCGCATTCATTACCCCCTTCTGCAGAATCAATGTAAGGCTCGACGTGGATGTAAATCATGTGGGGTGATGAATCCATGACCGTGCTGATCCGCTCTTCGGCTGCATCAGCCTCCGTCTCGGGAGCGAATGAGCCGAGGTCGGTCGTGAATCCTTCGAAATTGTAAATTAACTGATTAGCCATGACTACTGTCAACAGAACGCCCGCAACTACAATTGGCAAAGCCAATCTTTCGAAGGCCCTGACAAGGGACTCTCTCGACGAGGCACTATTCACCATTGCCGCGGCCAAAACCACCCCATGTATAACTTAGGCTCCACTTGGACCCGGGGGGGTCCAACATAGTCAGGAAAGCCCTCAAAAGGGACGGGCTGGTCGAGCGGCTGTAATATGCCAGTCAAGGTACTCAAGAATGAGGGTCGCGAACTACGCCTGAGGATCTCCGGGGAGAGTCACACCACCCTCCAATTATTCCGCTCAAGGCTGAATGAGAGCAAGGACGTTGAGTACGCTAACTACTTCCAGAATCACCCCGATCTCGACGAGCCAGAACTCTACATCAGAGCCTCCGAAGGCAAGAGTGCCGAGAAGGTATTCAAGAGGCTCTGCTCGGACATCTCCAAGGAACTGTCCAAACTCAAACTATGAAGGCGGTGTGGGCGTGGCTGAGCCCTCTATCGAGGAACACCTGGGTCTGATTGGTTGGGCTGCCGAGGGCAAGGGCACCGGGGGGATTCTCAAGGCGCGGGTCGAAGACTTCCGAGTGGAGGAGATGGCGAAAATTCCAGCTCTCGACCCAAAGGGTCGATTCACAGTCGTTCGAGCCTCTTTGACCAACTGGGAGACCAATCGCTTCCTCAAGCGCATGGCCGGCGCATGCGGAATCTCTCGGAAGCGAGTCTTCTCTTCGGGAATGAAGGATAAACGGGCTGTGACAACTCAGATTCTAGTGGTTGACGCCCCTCAGAGCAAGGTCGAGAAGATAGCAATCAAAGACTCCGTAATCGAGGTGATTGGACGGACTCATCAGAAGATTGGAATGGGCGACCACGACGGAAACCGATTCACGATCACCGTGCGCGGCTGCAGCGACTCCGACGGCAACCCCATCGACGGTAAGGAGGCTATGAGGAGAGTGAACGAAATCAGGTCGAGAATGTCCCAGAGAATGAGTGCCGACGCATTCCCCAACTGGATAGGGCCTCAGAGGTTCGGGGCGACTAGGCCAGTGACTCCCGAGGTCGGAAGGGCCGTGGTCGAGGACGACTACGAGAGGGCATGTGACCTTTATCTCGGGATGGAGGGGCAGAATTCGAGCGAGGACGTCGCCGCCTTCAGAGCGAAGTGGCGAGAGACTAGAGACCCACAAGGCTGCTTGGAGATTATACCCCGCTATCTGGGCTACGAAAGGGGAATCCTCGAGAGCCTGCTGAAGAACCCGGAAGACTGGCTCCGGGCCTACAAGAGCCTGCCGCACTCACTGCAGTTGCTGACGATTCACTCCCTGCAGTCTCTCACGTTCAACCATGCTCTCGCAGCCCGGCTCGCCGCGGACGTTTCACTCATCGAGCCGGTCATCGGTGATTTGGTGGCCCCCGTCCAGGGCAACGGCAGGATCGACGTCTCTAAGATGGCGTATGTCAGTGAGTCAAATCTAGAGAGGTGCAAGAGAAATTGCCAGTTGGGCAGGCTCTCCGTCACCGGACCCCTGCCCGGTGACAGTGCATCCTTCGCCGAGGGCCTTCCAGGGGAATTGGAGCAGCAGGCCATCGAGGACACAGGTTTGTCTGACGTCAATTGGATGGTTCCTAGGATTCCGAGGCTGACCTCCTCGGGGACCCGCAGGCCGCTGTCGGTTCTATTCCAGTCATTCTCGGTCGAGGAGGCCCCAGATATCTCGGATTCCTCTCTCTCAGAGAGGTGGGAGCAGGGCCCTCTGGAGGGTGATCTGTGGCATCCTGATGGGGCCAGTCTCAAACTCAAATTCACCCTGCCGCCCGGCACCTACGCAACGGTGCTGATGCGCGAGTTGATGCGCTCTCCGTTGGACCACTACTAGGGGCTCAGAGTCGCCCCATCTCAAGGGCCTCTATCTGCCCCACTAGAGGGTCGACCCCACGGACCCTGTCTTCGAAGCCGTCCACGATCCCTTCACCTTCGCCTAGAACGACTTGGACCTCAATAAACATCATCCCGAAGGCCAGTGGCTTGACCTCCACAGCTTGGACCTCGTCGAAACCGTCTATCTGGGTGGCAATCCCCTCGTAATCCGGCCTGCCCTCTTCGGGCTGGTCGATAGTGACCCTGTACTTCACAACAACATGTCCCATCCTAATCACTCTCTCAAGGTCCTTGGAAGCCACATTCAGTGCAGATGTACATGACTGACTGAACCCTGCACTTCTCGCTTCGACCTATTGAATTACCGCATTCTGGGCATGGGAAAGCTGTGCTCTTCTTGCTAACCAGCGGAAGTCCTGACGACGTGCAGATAATTGCTCTTCCTGACATTGCTTTCCCTCGATGAGGCGGCCGAACCACACCCCCCTTTTAGCGTTGACCGAGGCAGAGAGGCGAGACATCTGAGCAGTAGGGCGATTTCAAGCCCTGAGTATGTTTCAAAGCCAGCACCCTTACGCAGGTTGGGTGAAAGCATGGGCGAGGGCGAGATCTCATTGACAGGCGAACAGGTGGACCTAGACAAATTCGTGAAAGACGAGGGCGGGATATGGAGCCTCAGGCAAATCGAGAAGGTCCGTGGCTGGAACAACATCGAGTACGGCGCGGGCTTGTCAGGCAAGAATACACCATCTACCGGGCTTTCTATGAACAGGGCCTACATCCCTCCCGGCGGAGTTGCCAAGGCTCACATCCACGTTGATTTCGATGTGATGATTTTCCTCCTGAAGGGGAATGTGAGACACGAGTACGGGCCCGGCTGCAGGAAGTCCGTGGTCCACAGTGCGGGTGACATGTTCTACATCGAGCCGGGACTACCTCACGAGGTCTTCAATACCTCGGACACCGACTGGGTCCATGCTGTCGTCTCTCGCTCGGACCCTTCAGAATGGCAAAACATCGAGCCTTACGACAGGGATTCAGAGTGATCAGCCTTCCTCACGTTTCCGCAGCCGTTTGAAACCGACTTTGGTTTCGACCTCGTCCACTTCTTCCTCGACTACGACACCCAAATCGGAGAGATGCAGCTGGACCTGCTCCAAGGCGCTCTTGCCCTGAGCCCGAGCGCGTGGTTTGGGGAGTCTGTTCTGGCAGATCAGATAAGTCTCCGAGGAAGCGCTCCTGCTTGCAGTTGGGGAGTACCTCTGAACGTTGGAGAACCTGTCTTTAGCGGCATCAATCAGTCCTTCGATCCCTGTTCCTTGGAAGATCTTCGTGACGAAGCTGCCTCCGGACGGGATGAACTCCATGGAAGCATCTAGCACTAGGGTGGAGAGTTCCAGGGAGATGGTCTGGTCGGTATCGTAGCGTCCTGTCAGCTTGGGGGAGATATCACTGACGACCACGTTTATTTCACGCTCACCAAGGGCATCCCTAATCTGGCCCATGGTCCTCTCCTCAGTGACGTCCCCGATGATGATTCGAGCACCTTCGACAGGCGAGGTCGCGAGCAAGTCGACACCGATGACCAACCCATCTTCCCCTACTTCCTCGACCGCTACTTGGGTCCAGCCGCCTGGATGGCAGCCCACATCCAGCACCACATCTGCCTTGCGGAGGATGCCGAAGCGCTCCTGAATCTGCTTGAGCTTGTACGCTGAGCGGGTGCGATAGCCCTTGGAACGGGCTATTCGACGCCAGGCGTCGCGCCTGTTGTCCTGATACCACCGCTTGCTCATGCGATGAGCCTCGGGTCATTGGGTTATGAAAGGGGGGCGCCGGGACTGCTATCGTGCTGCTGCCTTCGTCGCTTGCGCTCAGAGGCCGATTTCGTCAATGAGCGCTCGCGTAGAGTGCCTTATTGCGGCCTCGGACTGCATATTGGGCACGAAGCCCGTGGAGAGCAGGCACTGTACCTCAAGCGAGGTCTTCGGGACGTCTCCAGCCCAGCCCCGCTCACCACCGGTGTACTCGATCGAGACTCCCTCGAGACCACTCTCTTCGACCACGATCTCGGCGATGCGGCGGACCGAGCAGGTGTCGCCGGTTCCTAGGTTATACAGGTTCACCTCTTCATCGACGCCGTTGACGAGGTGGAGCATGGCGCTGACGCAGTCTTCAGCGGACATGTACGACTTCTCCTGAAGACCATCGCCGAGAACCTCGAGACGCGTTGGATCCGCCCTGAGCTTGTGGACGAAGTCGTAGATTACGCCATGTGTCCCCCTCGGGCCCACAATGTTCGCGAATCTGTGAATCCAGGCCTTAGCACCGAAGGTTCCGCACCATGCGGTGATGAGGGCCTCGGAGGCCAGCTTTGACGCCCCGTAGAGCGAAATTGGCTTAATCGGGCCGTAGGTCTCAGGTGTGGGCATCTGAACAGCCTCACCGTAAACGGCTGAGGACGAGGAGAACGAGATCCTACCGACACCGGCGAGACGCATTGATTCAAGCACGTTGTAGGTGGCGATGGTGCCCTGTCTGAGATCCGTGTCTGTGACTTCGGTGCCGAGCCTGATATCGGGGTTGGCAGCCATGTGGTGGACGGTCTCAACCCCGTTCATCGCTGACTTCACCGATTCGAGGTCCAGGAGGTCGGCCCTGACGACTTCGACCATCCCCGAGTCCGAATGATGGGAGAGGAACTCTTCTCGCCCGCTGCTGAAGTTGTCGAGCACACGCACGCGCTTGCCCTGGGCCACTAGGGAATCCACTAGGTGAGAGCCGATGAACCCGGCACCGCCTGTGACCAGTTCCATGGCCGCGCGACCCTAGGGTCACCCTTGAGTCCATCGGGTCGCCGTTGCGCGTGGTTTTTCCTAAGTCCA
Source organism: Candidatus Thalassarchaeum betae (assembly GCA_022448665.1). Lineage (GTDB taxonomy): Archaea > Thermoplasmatota > Poseidoniia > Poseidoniales > Thalassarchaeaceae > Thalassarchaeum. The sequence goes on from JAKUUO010000008.1 coordinate 36,372, forward strand.
GTTGCTGCTTTCTCTGCGACCACGCAGGAGGTAAGCGGTGACCAAGAATCCAATCAGCGATAGGTGTGCAACCGTGCAGAAGGGGCAGATGTGAGGTGCTCCGTCGACTTGGGTGAGTTCGACGAAGACGAGGAATGCGACGAAGGGCAGGCCGGCCAAGCCTGCGTACCAAGAGAGGTTGGTGAACGTCTCTGACCACTTCGCGTGCATGTCCATGCGAAGGGACAGGAAGAGGAAGAACAGCAGGCTGAACGAGATTAGCCCCGTCATCCCCCAAGGGACTCCGAAGAGGTTGTTCCAGTTCGGATCACCGATTACAGATCCGCACTGGACTAGGCCCTCCGAGGCGCACATAGACGACTCCCCGGAGACGAGCAGGGAGTTGTGAATGGCATAGGTCCAGCCTGAAGACATCAGTCCGACACCGATGAATGCGAGGCCGGCATTTAGCGTCATTTGGGTGCCTTCCTCGCCATCCCTCGACCTAGCGATAGACGCCATCACCGATCCAACCCCAAGCCCGGCGATGAAGAGCATCAGAGGTGGGTCTAGAACCGCCATCAGGAACCACCGACCAGTCTCTGGAGCGCCCCGCCCATCTCTTCGCCGGAGGGATGGTTCTCGGGCTGATTGTGGTTCCAAGCCACGATGCCGTCAGGCTGCAGCAGGGCGGCAAACGGAGTGCCGGGAATCTCCCAGTCCCCAGAAGTCCTCCCAGCGAGGTCATCGACGTAAAGCCACGAGTGTGCGGAGCCCGGCCTGTCGGCACAGTTCACCGAGCCACCCTTACAACCATCGTGGGATGTCTTGTCCCTGAAGGCCTCGATCTCGGCGGTGCTGCCTTCATGCCCCCCTATGCTCAATTCCAAAACTACTGTGACGAATGTGACGTCTTGGCCCCACTGTGAGTGCAACTCACTCATCTTCTCGCCCTCGTCCCAGCAGTACGGGCAGTCCGTGTCGATGTACTGTATCAGGATCCAATTGCCGTCACCGCCGTCTTCCCAACTCCTGTTGAACAGCTCTGACAGGCGGAAGTCGTTCCAGCTTCCCCCGCTGTACGCCTGGGCTGTGAAATCCGGTGCGAGCTCGCCCTCCGACGGCCCGACCTTGACCGGAGGAGCCAGTAAGATGACGCTGAAGAAAACAATGCTCGTCACTCCGAATGTGGCGAGAGCAGCCATCAGACGGACATCCTCGTCCTTGCCCTTGGGGGCTGCCACTCTGCTCCTTCTAGCCATGTTACAACGGGGGCGGGTGCCTCATTCACTTTCAGGGGTTCGCTGTTCTGGATTAACGGAGCAGGCTGTCACGAGCGTGAGCCAGTTCAGGGAATCCTGTAACTGCTCTTAACACGCCTTCCACGCGGAGCCTATGCGAACGCTTCATTTGGCTCCCGTGGAGGCCCAACCCCGTGTCCGACGCCGAACCGGTTGACAAGTACTCCATCGCAGATGGAGAGGACCGTGATGACGAGGCGGCTTTCTGGGAGGGCTTCTTCGAGAGGCTCAAGCCCCTGAAGGAGGCCTCAGACAGAGCTCGAGAGAGTTTCGCAAGCAGTTTCGTAGGCGAAGGCCTCGATACTATCGCTCAACTCGTCGATGACGCCAGCGACGCTGTCCAAGGAGCCACTAGGCGAACCATCGAGCTGACCTACTCTTCGATTCTCAGGAGCCCGGCCAGCATCGTCATCCTGCTACTGCTGCTGACCGCGGTGATTGGCAGAGACGCAATGGATTTTGAGCATCAGATCAACGGTGATGTCGAGATCTACCTGCCGGACGGCGCCGATTCGACGGTGCTGCTGAAGGAGGTCCGTGAGCAATGGGCAACTGACATTTTCATCCTCTATGTCCAGACTGACAACGCGATAGCGGACCAGAGTTTTCGCGGCACCGAGAACATTACCCAAGTGGACATCCTGAAACAAATCTCCTGGATTGAAGGCGATGACCAGAATCGCGGCATAGGGGGTTACCAGTCTGGCCTTGACTACAACAAGGAGGACAGGGGCGACATAGACGGCGTCGTCTGGGTCCTTTCGCCAGCCCAGATCATCAAGGAGGCGAACTCCTCGAGCTACAGGTTCAACTGCGCTGTCGAGAAGCACGGTCTCCCGATAGGCTCCAACGAGGATTGCACGCTAGCCTCGCTCAACCCGTATGAGGGCTACTCCATACCCGAGGGCTCAGGCGCCCAGGAGCGGATCGACCGCTTCGTCGAGGACGCCGAGCCCCTGCTCTCGAACTTCGTCAGGGACACCAACGCGGACGGGATATGGGACACCGGCGTGGTCGTCATGGGCCTCAGGTTCGACATGTCGGATACCGCCATCACCTCGCGTTCGGACCCCAAGGGAACTACGGAGGAGAACCCAGATGGCATCCTCAGGGATCACAAGGCGTTCATCATCCACGCCGAGCTGCTGATCTACGAGGAGTCGGACCCCTCGGACTGCCAACTCTGCCATAGGGTCTACAACACCCCGATGTCGACCATGGACGAGTTCACCACGATCGATGATCGGAAGGCCATCACCATCACCGGGCTGACTCCCGTGCTGCACGACGTCTCCGATGCCATCTACCTCGAACTGGTGGACCGGATGCTCCCAATCAGTCTCGTGCTGGTCGCTTTGGCCATGCTGGTACTGCACCGCAACCCGAAGGTCATCATCGTCTGCGGCGCACCCATCCTGATGAGCCTCGCCATAACCTTCGGCATCACCGTGTGGGCCGACATCATGCTCACTCCGATGATCATCTCAGTCGGCCCCATATTGGTTGGTTTGGGGGTTGACTACGCTCTGCATCTGACGAATCGGATCGAGGAGAACAGGATCGAACTGATAGAGGAGCGCTTGGAGATGTCGTGGGCCGCCCAGAGGGACGGCTTCCAGACCGAGGACGTGGATCCGTGGGACCCTCACATCAGCCTCACGGCGACGGTGCGAGCAGTACTCACTACTGGCCACGCGATCTTCCTGTCCGCACTAACCACCATCATCGGCTTCAGCGTGCTCAGATGGCCGAGCCTAGTCCCAATCGAGCCTATGCGGACCGTCGGCACGACCCTGTTGCTCGGCATCTCGACCACATTCGTCCTCTCGATGCTGATGGTACCGGCACTGGTGCAACTGCTTCGGTACAGGAAGGGGCAGTTCAAGGCGTTCGACAGGTTGTGGGAGAAGGTCGGCGAATTTCCGATCAAGGCCACGTTGCTGGTAATCTTGGTAGCCACCGGATTCACGGTAGCGGGAGCCAGCATCCTCAGCGAGGAACTGGGGCAGGGAATCACCGGTTCCTCAGACGAGGTCCCTCCCGGGCTGGAGTCGTATGAGACCCTGAGGGAGTACAGCTACGTCTTCGAGGGTGGGCAGACGAACATGTTCATCGTCGATGCGACGAACAGGGGCCCCCAGAACAACACAGCACCCATACGAGATCTACCGATTCTCGACGCGATAGACTACATACAGGTGCAGAAGATAGACTTGGTTGCCAACACCACGACAGTCAGTCTGGTCACTGTTCTGAAATCGATACACGTCGACGTCGTCATCGGCGGACTGGAGATCTACGACCAGAGCCTGTGGGAGATTCTGCACGACGACTGCTGGGACGAGTCTTCCAACCCCTTGAGGCCAGACTGCTGGGCGTACTCCGTATCGAGCCGCGAGGACATGGTGAACATCGCCTTCGACACGCTCTCACCGGAGGTGCGATCGATGCTGATGAACGCCGATCAGGGAACTGGCGAGACCAAGACCCTGGTCTATGTCAACCAGCCCTACATCAATCTCGAATCCGCCAGTGTCCTGCGCAACGCCATCGACGGCTACCTGACCGGACCGGCAGGCTGCGGGGGCTCCGCTTGGACCTGCCAGGCACTCGGGATATCGCAGGTGTTCAACTCGCTGCTGACCGGTGGGCTGCCGGTATCGATAGACATCAACGACGGGATACACGAGGCCCAGTCCGAGACCACCATCGCGACGATGCTGATACTGCTGATCACCATGGCCTTCCTGTTCCGCTCGCCCCGACTTGCGTTCTTCACCATGATCGCGGTGGGGGTGGTGGTCATTTGGCAGCCACTGCTGATGCGCGGCGGCGACGTCAACGTGAACGTGTTCACGGCGATGATAGGCACCATCGTCTTCGGGATAGGCGTGGATGACTCGATTCACATCATTGACCGCATCAAGGACGAAGGCGAGACCCCCGCTGGCATCGTCAAGTCCGTGGCCAAGACTGGGCAGACCATATTCGAGACGACCACGACGACTTGCGCTGGGCTGTCAGCAGGCCTGTTCGTCGCTATTCCCGGCCTGCAGAACTTCTTCGTGCTGATGATGCTGCTACTGATACTGGCCTTGCTCACCAGTGCCATACTGCTACCGGCCCTGATAGTAGCGTACCATGAGTTCGGCCACCGGATAACAGGGGCCGGCCCATGGCTCGATTACGAGGACAGCGGAGCCCTTTCTGCGCAAGTGGTACTGGATGCGGTGGTCGAGTGACAGCGAACGCTGTCGCTACCTGAGGCAAGGCGAGGGTGCAGGGAGTAAGCCCCTTTCTGTTCACCTTTCGGCTGGTCGCATTCAACTATGCATCCTACCCGGTCCTGTCGATGCCATGCGGACCTGCTTGGACTTGCTCCGGTGGGGATGCTCGTTCCAGCCGCGGTCAGGAAATCTCCCCCTCTCGGGTTCACAGTGCGCCTGGCGCGGTTCGTTTCTGTTGCAGAGCCGGCCCTCCCGGACCTCCGACTTGCGCCGGACCACCTGCATCAAGGAGAGGGGACTTTCCTCAGTGTCGTACACTGTCAGCGACCCTCCTGCTCCCTCGCCCAGTGGGCGCTGGACCCTCGCATGAACCCCTCGGTCACTGAAATCGCTCGGTTCAGGGCAATTCCCACGCGGAAACCATGATGCGCGGCACACCTCCAGCGGGCTCCGTGGATGAGGTCGAGGCGCTCAAGCGCGAGGCCGGCATCGCTGCCTGCTCATTCGTTCGCAGTGGGATGAAACTCGGTCTGGGGACAGGTTCCACCGTGCGCTACACGGTACTGGAGATAGGTCGCCGAATTGCCGAGGAGGGACTGGAGGTGGTGGGCGTTCCGACCAGCGAGGCCACCAAGGCGCTGTCGGAGAGTCTGGGAATCCCGCTTCTGACTCTGGAAGAGGCCGGCGAGCTCGACCTGACCATAGACGGGGCCGACGAGTTCGATTCGAACCTCGACCTGATCAAGGGCGGCGGCGGGGCGCTGACCCGTGAGAAGAGGGTCGCCGAGGCATCGAAGGCGATGCTGGTCGTGGCCGACGACAGGAAGCAGGTCGACGTCCTGGGGGCGTTCGACCTGCCGATGGAGGTCATCGCCTCCGACTGGGAGGCTGTCAGGGATCGCATGCTGGAAATCTGCCCGGGGGAGGTCCGTCTCAGGGGGGGCGATGCCCCTTATCTCACCGACAACGGCGGCTACATCATCGACTGCGAGTTCGGCCCCACCATCTCAGACCCAAGTAAGTTGGAAGAACTGATTCTCTCGGTCGACGGTGTCGTCGAGGTGGGGCTATTCGTCGGTATGTGTGACGCGGTCGTGATGGCGACGCCGTCAGAAGTGCTGACTATAGTCAAGGAAGACGGCAGACTGGACTGATTTCACGTTCCGTCGCGGTTATAGAGTGGCGTCAAGTCGGTGGGCTGGGTCTGTAGCTTAGTCAGGTAGAGCACCCGGCTCTTAACCGGGCGGTCGCGGGTTCGAACCCCGTCAGACTCGCCATCCAAACACACCTTTGAATCGAGGTTTCTTAACCCATAAGCGAGCGAGCCGCCCACAGGAAGAGAGCGCATGAGCAAGCAGTATTGGATCGGCGATGTCCGTGCAGGCGCCCACGACGGTGCTGAAGTCGAGTTGAAGGGATGGGTCCACAGGACCCGTGGCTCCAACAAGATCTGGTTTATGGTGCTGCGCGACTCCACAGGTTTAGTCCAGTGCGTGATCAAGCGCGAGGAAGTCGGAGACGATGCCTTCGAGGCGCTCAGCACGGCGCTGATCGAGTCCAGTGTCATCGTGCACGGGGTGGTCGAGCCGACCGATCGTGAGCACGGCCACGAGGTACAGGTCTCATCGGGCGAGGTGGTCGGGGGGGTCAATCCAGAGCGCCCATTCCCGATAACAGAGTCAGCCATGGCCGAAGCAGACGGCGGCGAGACGGAGTTCCTCCTCGACAACCGCCACCTGTACCTGCGAACCGGACGGATGACGACGATGCTGAAACTTCGCTCGACACTGTTCGGAGCCATCCACTCTTACTTCCGCGATCGAGACTTCACCGAGTACCACGCGCCGAACTTCGTAGCCGGTGCAGTGGAGGGAGGGAGCACATTGTTCGAGGTGCCCTACTTCGGTCGCAAGGCCTACCTGACACAGTCTTGGCAACTGTACGCCGAAGCGGCGATGCCGGCTCTGGAGAGGTTGTACACGATAGCGCCGTCGTTCAGGGCTGAGAAGAGCAGGACCCGCAGACACCTGACCGAGTACTGGCATGCCGAGATGGAGGTCGCTTGGGCGTCCAATGCGGATATCATGGAGCACGGCGAGGGAGTCGTCAGGCACATCGCCAGGACCCTGCTCGATGAGAGCTCGGACGAGTTGTCGGAATTGGGCCGTGATCTTGAGCTGATCGCCAGCTATGCTGACAGCGCATACCCCAGGATGAGGTACGACGAGGCCATCGAGACCCTGCAGGGCAAGGGAGTGGCTGTGGAGTGGGGACAGGATCTCGACTACTCAAAGGAGAAGGTACTCACCGCTGACTTCGACGTGCCGCACTTCCTCACCCACTACCCTCGCATCGCCAAGCCGTTCTACCACCGCCCCGACCCGGACGAGCCGAAGTACGTGCTATGCCACGACCTGCTCGCTCCCGAGGGCTATGGCGAGATCATCGGAGGCGGTGAGCGCACCTGGTCCGAGAAGGAGATCCTTGAGCGCATCGACGAGGAGGGCACTCCTCGCGAGCCGTACGAGTTCTACATCGACATCCGCCGTTACGGAGGAGTTCCCCACGGCGGCTTCGGACTCGGCGTCGACCGTGTCTGCGCATGGCTGTCCGGTGCCGACCACATCCGCGAAGTCATCCCCTTCCCGAGGGACAGCAGAAGGGTCACGCCGTAGGCGTGCTGCAAAGGTATCTTTGTATCCAAAACCTCTAATATATGACGTATTGAGCCGGCAGTGTGCCGAAGAAGTCACTCAATCCTCGTCCTCGATGCGATCACTGCCAGCGCATCATGTACCGAATCGAGTCACGCCTGCCCGCTCCTGGCGAGGAGGCCAAGTCCATGGCGTCTGCCACGCGCAGGAGCGTAGGATGGATATGCGCCAATGGTTGCACTGTCAAATCTGATCTTCCTCATACGGCGACAGGAGGCAGCACGCCCATGAGCGGGGACTGGCGCGAACTTGACATCGCCAATCCCACCGAGGAGCACGCGATGCTCCGCGAGATGCTCCGCGACTTCGTCCTCGAAGAGGTCGAGCCCCAGGCGCTGGAACACGACCGTGACGAGAGGTTCAACTCCGAGTTGTTCCGAAGCCTCGGTGACCAAGGGCTGCTGGGAATCTCTGTTCCGGATGAGTACGGCGGCGGGGGCATGGACGCCACTGCGGTGGCTATCATCAACGAGGAACTATCTTACTCAGACCCCGGCTTCTGCCTTGCCTACCTAGCTCACGACCAGTTGATGGCTAACAACCTCGCTCAGAACGGTAGCGAGGAGCAGAAGCGCAGGATCCTGCCCAAGTTGTGCAGCGGCGAGTGGATTGGCTGCATGGCGATGAGCGAGCCGGGCTATGGCACTGACGTGCTCGGTATGGAGACCAGCGCGCTGCAGCGTGATGACGGGAACTGGGTGATCAACGGGCGCAAGATGTGGATAACCAATGGCTCGATAGACGATGACGGCACTCCTGCCGACGCAGTCTGGCTGTACGCGCGCACCGGCACCGACAAGAAGGGCCGTGCCGAGGTCACCACCTTCATCGTCGAGAACGGCATGCCCGGCTACTCGGTAGGTCAGAAGATCTACGACAAACTCGGCATGAGGGCGAGTAACACAGCCGAGCTGGTGTTCGACGACTGCATCGTGCCAGCCGGGAACATCGTCGGCGAGCCCGGCGAGTCGATGATTCACATGATGAGAAACCTCGAGCTTGAAAGGCTCGGCCTTGCAGCGATGGGGCTGGGCATATCGAGACGCTGCCTCACTGCGATGAACCGCTATGCGAGTGAGCGCGAAGCTTTTGGGAAGCAAATACGCGAGTTTGGACAGATACAGAGGCACATCGGCGAATCATGGGCGGAGTACAGGGCCATGCGGACCTACGTCTACGACACCGCCCGGCAGATCGACCTCTCAGAGGCAGGCAACCGTCTGGACTCTGACGGTGTCAAGCTGTACGGCACTACCGCGGCCAAGAACATCGCAGACAGAGCCATCCAGGTGATGGGAGGCTACGGCTACGTCGGTGAGTACGTGGTCGAGAGGCTGTGGCGCGACGCTAAGCTGCTGGAGATAGGCGGCGGCACCCTCGAGGGCCATCAGAAGAACATCGCCCGAGACCTCGCTGACAACTCCGACGCCATCGAACGCTAGTGGTAGTCCCGGGAGGATTCGAACCTCCGTCACCGGGACCAAAACCCGGTATGATGGACCACTACACCACGGGACTCCGAGCCATTCCTGATGGGTCATCGCTTTTGATTTGACGGGACATCCAGCCGGCAGTATGAAGAGTTCTTGGAGTACCCTTGGAACATGCGTCAGCGTACTGCATCTGCCATGGTTCTGCTGATGCTGCTCTCATCTCTGTCGACTGGGCTGGCATCCGCCGGCATTTCTATCAGCCATAATCCCAGCATCATAGATGCTGATGCCCAGCAGTCATATGAGGTGACCGAAACTTTCACCAGCGGCTCCCCGTGGATAGAATCGAGCCTCTGGGAGCGCATCGATGAAGACGCTGTGGAGATCCGAGTCACGGTCATCACACGTTCGCTGCAGACACTGAACGAGTGGCAGCACGCCAATGGTGCATTCGAGGAGCAGAAGCCGGCAAAGAACGGCGAGACCCTAGTGGCCGATGACCCCGTCGACGGTCAGATTGACCACAGGACATTCTGGATGGGGGCCGAGTTCTTCCACAAGCTCCCCGGGGTGTCAGGGGTGATTGCAATACTCGACGCTGAGAAGGCCCCCGAGCCATACGATACCGTTCCCTTCGAGAGCCCCCCAGGCTACGAACCTGAATCTGTCCGCAGCGGTGAGATACACGGTGCTAACGACGCTTGGGAGCGTGGCTACGCAGGTGAGGGGATGGTGGTCGCGATCGCCGACACCGGTGTCGACTTCGCCCATCCCGACCTCAACGGCACCCAGGCCAGAGTCACCGATTCGAAGTCGCCATACGAGGGCTGGCCGCTGATGTTTGACCACAACAGCATGTACTACTGGCTGGTGTACGGCGATGCCTACCCCGCTAGAGGCACTTGGTACGCCGACACATCGGTAATCGATTACGACAACAACACCGATGGACTGCTAGACGACTCTGGGTACAACATAACCGGTGTCAATGCCTCGCTATCGGGGGCCTACCACCTCGGGGAGCACCCCGACTGGAGGCTCATTGACAAGGCGGGCGGAGACGTACCCATCCTAGTGGTGGACGACAGGATTTCAGGACTTTACGAGACCGTTTACCCCGACATCAATCGGGACGGGCAGTTCTCGAACGACATCCCGATGCGCCCGGGAGAGGAGACAGCTGGCCTGGACACCGACGGGGACGGCCTGTGGGATATCTCAGGGGGCTTGGTCTACTGGGTGGCCGACGGAACCAACGGAGTGCCATATACAGACACCTACGCGGCACGGCACGGCTACGCAAACCGGATTCCAGGAGCAGGTAACCTGACTCTGTTCATGATCGAGTCGGGAAGCCACGGGACGCTTTGCGCCAGCGCGGTGGCCGCACAGGGGGTCGTGAGTGACGGCAAGGTCCTAGGAATGGCTCCGAACGCTACCATATCCTCGATAGGCAACCACTACTCAGGTGGTCACGCACTCGACGGCTGGCGCTTCATCGCCGAGGGCTATGATGGCGTCACCATCACTCAGGGCGACCAGCCCCACATCGGCTCGTTCTCGTTCGGATACTCCTCGATCGACGAGGCCGGTGCTGATGGTTACTCCCTGTACCTCGATTGGCTCACCCGGGTCTACAACGACAACGCATCATACTCCGTGGCCATAGGCAACGGCGGCCACGGCTTCGGCACCGCCAAGGTACCCGGTGCTGCCCACGGCATCTTCTCTGTCGGCGCCTTCAGCAGCCGCTCCAGCGACTCATGGGGGCAGAACGCACCTTGGTCCAACCGAGGCCCCAACGTGGTCGGGAGGATGGATCCGGACATCGTCTCTGTCGGATGGTCTGCCACTGGTGATGTACCTCTGAACCAAAGGAGCAACGCGAACTCCGCATGGGGCACCTGGGGCGGGACCAGCCTCGCCACGCCCATCGCAGCTGGGCTGATGGCGCTGGTAGCACAGGCATGGCAGGCCAATCTTGGGTACCACCCCGGATCGCAGGAGTTCAGGGATTTCGTGATGTCCACGTCCGACGACAGGGGCTACGAGCCGTTCGTCCAAGGCGGCGGCTGGTTCAACGCGTCGAGGGCCACAGCCACTCTGGACGGGGTGAACGGGACATGGTGGGCGAGTCCCGCTCAGTGGAATAGCGGCACCTTCCAAGGCCAGCACAGGGATGCCAACATCAACGTCATGCGTCCCGGCGAGTCGCAAGTCGTCGACCTCGAGTTCACCAACTACGGCCAGACCGAGGTGCTGCTCAGGTACACTCCGACGACCTTCGCCCCCCTTGAGCACACGGTGCGGGTGTGGCACAGCCTCGGCAACGGTACCGAAGGCGGAACCAATGACACATGGGACGGCCACCAAGGGGACCGGCCGGACTTGCTGATACCATTGCACATCACCGACGACCAGAACTTCAGTCTACCATCGGAAACGGTTCAGTTGCGCGCGCGTGCGACCATAGAGTACTCTGCATTCGATGGCAATCAGGACCGCAGCTCCGAGGAACGAGTCTTCTTGCAGATATACCGTTGGTCCGACGATGACGGGGACGGGGTGTATGTCGAGGACTTCGACAACGACTCCATGGTCGACTCCGATGACTGGACTGAGGGGAGCGAACTAGAGGAAGTCACCTACTGGTGGGACAACGGGCCAAATGCCGAGGTCAGGTTGGGTCTGCCCTTCGAGGATGCCAGAGACGGAGTCTTCCTCGGAGTCTGGAACTACAACGGCCAGCTCTCGGACGACCCGGTCAGGATCGAGATTGATTGGACTGCCTTCGGCAGCGCCGACGATGATTGGATTTCCATGCCCGTCTCGTTGGCCGTCGCTGCGAACGATTCTAGCTCGACTCAGATGACCGTCTCAGTGCCTCAGGACGCTAGGTCCGGCTTGCATCAGCACGGTGTGCTGGTGGAGACTTTCGAGTTCGACGCTGGAGGCAACACGACATCGCCCATACCTCACAGGAACTGGACCATGCCAGTGGTGACGAATGTACCATGGACAGGACCTTTCACACTTGACGCAGGTCCGCTGGATGGAAACGTGTCGAACCAGACTCTTTACACCGAGGAGTGGATCAGCGGCGCCACCAGATGGGACTGGCGGGCTGAGAGCGGCGACTGGCGATTCCTGTCTGTCGATTGGCCTGAGGAATGGGACACCGGAGGGACGGCCATCCTCGATGTCGACTGGGACGACAACCCCTACACGGACATCGACATCCTGTGGCTGTCCGAGATGCCTCACGGCTACGCCGAGGACGACCCGGACGCCTATGGCGACTCGACCTTCTTCATCGAGTCACGCTCGATAAACAATCACGCGGGCAGCGGTTCGCACAACTGGGACACCTTCACTGGCACATCGCGCGAGATGTTCGCCGTGCCCGCATCTCAGGGCATGCACCAGATGGTCCTGCACACCGCGCTGCACGGCGTGTCCTCCAACGACAACCCCCTCAACGTCTCGGTGGGCTACATCGCAGCCGAGGAGTCAGGATTCGAGCGCGTGGTCACCGACTGGGCCGAGGGCAGCGGGGTCGACGCGGTCCACGTGGTCTCCACTGTACCGCTTTCTGTTGACTCGGTTTCCGCCTACGGTTGGAGCCAACCGGCCCACTTCGACAACGAGACAGCCTATCAGGACGTCTCGGGGAACAAGATGACCGCCTCTTGGTGGCACAACATGACCGTCCAGAACTCCACCGAGCTGAACATCCGGATGAACGCGCATGACGATGCTGATCTAGACCTGTTCCTGTTCCGCGACTCTAACGAGGACGGCGAGTTCTCCTCGGGCGAGGAGGTGGCCCGTTCATGGTCCGGCTCCTCCGCCGAGACGATTCGCATCGTGGATCCCGATGACGGACTCTACTCGGTAGCCGTCCACGGCTACTCGGTGCCGAGCGGCACGGTACAGTTCTGGATCGACATCGAGGTGGTGGGTGGTGACGAACTGGTGATCACCGACCAGCTCTCGCTCACTCAGGGGGAGATCGACGCGATATGGCCCAACGGCAGCGAGACCCTAGCAGGGCAGGTCCCCGCTTCGGCCCTGCAGGTCAATCTCGCTTACGAGATGCCAGAGACCGCAGGGATATGGACCGGGTTCATCGACATCATCATCGAGGGCGACATCAGCCTGCGGCTGCCGTACACCTACGAGTTGGTCGAGTTGGACCCAGAGGTCGACTTCGAGGTCCCCGCCAACCTGACGCAGACCAATGTCATCGTACCTGTCAGGCTGCACGCTCTCGACACGGGCATAGGGTTCGGCCTCGACGACCTGAACTGGGAGCCGGCCGACGAGGACACCAGCATTCCCGCCGCTGACCTCGTCGAAGCCATCGACACTGAGGGCAACCACCACAACCTGACTGCCATCTGGAACAGCGGCAATCACTTCGCCATGCCCGAGAACGTCTCGTTCAGGGAGGTCTGGGTAAACGCCACGCTTCCACAGGTGGAGAAGTGGCATGACTACAGAGCCGACCTGACCGACAGGTCGAACAACTCTGACGAGGCCTACCTCTCGGTGTCATACGATGCCACTGCCCCGCTAGCGTCCATCTCCAACATCCCGTGGATAACCAACCAAGCCACGATGATTTACACGCTCCAGACCGAGCCCGGTGCCAGTGCGAGACACGGCGATACCGAGATCGAGCTCGACGAGAGCGGCTTCGCAGAGTTCACCTTCCAGTTAACCGAGGCCGAAGAGCGAGCCGACGCCGACTCGTCGTTCTTCTACGTGCACGGCACCAGCGTCTTCGACATCGAGGTCAGCGATGCCGCGGGCAACTCGTTCACCAGGGACTTCGTGGTCGTGTTCGACCCCCATGCGCCCAAAGCGACGCTGCTCGACGTGGCCGACCAAGCCGGCTATCACTACACCCCGGAGCAGATGGCCAACCCGGTCAACATGAGCGAGGGGACGCTGACCGTCAGGATACCCGTGGACATCCGGGACTGGTGCTTGAGGCTGCAGGCAGTGAACTCGCCGCATCAGACCGTGCAGTGCGAATCCGACCCGCTGATACCGCAGATAACCATGGAGGACACACCCGGACAGAGCGCCTTCGTCTCGCAGTACGAGATCAACACGACCACCCTGCCCGACGGTGACTACTTCATCTCCCTCGAAATGACCGACTGGGCCGACAACACTGCCGTCGACGAGTGGGCCCTCGGGCTAGACCGCTCGGTGCCGATTGTGGAATGGGAAATCAGCCCCGGCACCGATTCGGCCTTCTTCGACCACAGACAGGGCCTTTCCTGGCTGTCGAGCGAGGAGGCCCATGTCTGGTTCACCATAGACGGTGTGCTCATCAGCGAGCGCACCGGAGTCACCAGCGGGGCTCTGTTCGAGCTCAACCACACGGGGATGCATGAGGTGTGCCTGGAGGCGGTGGACATGACCGAGCCCCAAGAGAACGACAACAGGTTCCTAGAGTGCAGGAGCATACTGCTGGACCCCGCGATATACAGCACCCACGTCACCGCTGACTGGAACGGCGGGCTAGGGGCGATAGAGACGGTCGAGGCGGTCCTGCAGCGCGGTCCCGACCAGGAGATATGGTGGAGCAGGGCCGAAACCGGCCAGAGGCACCTGATCGAGCGCGGTGCGAGCATAGTGAGCGTGGTCTTCGACCTCGAGGAGGGCGACAACCAGTTCCTGATCGAGATACACGCCCTCGACCATGTCGACAACTACTCGCTGTCCATAGTCAAGGACACTATAGCGCCCGCACTGAACTTCTACGAGGTGACCAATCGGACCAGCACACTCGAGACCAGCCGGGTCGTGAGCGGCGTGTGCGAGCAGGGCTCCACCGTGATGCTGTGGACGGAGGCAGACGACGAGGAGTTCGTGTGCTCGTCGACAGAGGAATTCCTCGTCTCCATCGAGATCCCCCCCGCACCGGGGAACCACACGATCAACGGGCTCTCGGTCGATGCGGCGAACAACCAGAACTCGATGTCGATAGAGGTGCTGGAGCAGGAGTGGATCGACTGGGCCATCGAAGACGCCCGCAACTCGGGGCCGATGCTCTGGTGGTTCTCCTTGGCCGCGATCGCGCTGCTCTCGGTCACCGTCCTACCGCTGACCGTGCTGCGGCGCAGGCGGGCGCGCAGGCTCATGATAGAGGAGCACGGCCCCGATCTCGATGAGATAATGTCGGAGATTGAGGCCGTAGCCGACCAGCCGGTCGCCGAATCCGACGATGAAGCGACTGAGTAAGCCTCATCCCCCGCCTGCTTCTGGCTCTTCCGTGGAGATTCGCAGCATCGCCGTCCTCGGTGCGGGCCAGATGGGCAACGGCATCGCGCAGGTCGCTGCGTGCGCGGGGTACGAGGTCACGATGATCGACATCGAGGAGTCCTTCGTAGAACGTGGCATGGCGGCGATAGAGGGCTCCCTCGGCAAACTCGTCGCCAAGGAGAGGATGAGCAGGGAGGACGCCGACTCGGCCCTCGCGCGCGTGCACACCTCCACAGAAAGGGGCGCAGCGGCCGAATGCGACCTCGTCGTCGAGGCGATCCCGGAGATTCCCGAGCTGAAGCTCTCGACCTTCGCCGATCTGGACGGCATCTGCAAGCCAGAATCCATCCTCGCTAGCAACACCTCGAGCATCAGCATCGACGAGATCGCCGCGGCTACAAGCAGGCCGGACAGGGTCATCGGGATGCACTTCATGAACCCCGTCCCGATTATGCGACTGGTCGAGATCATCAACGGCGCCCAGACCTCCGACGAGGTCAATGCAGCAGTGGTCCGGGCCGCAGAGAGGATGGGCAAGACGGCTCTGTCGTGCAACGACTCCCCCGGCTTCGTCAGCAACAGGATCCTCTGCCCGATGCTCAATGAGGCCATCCTCACGCTGCAGGAGGGGGTGGCCGAGCCGGAGGCCATAGACGGTATCATGAAGCTGGGGATGAACCACCCCATCGGACCGCTCGCTCTGGCCGATCTGATCGGCTTGGACACCTTGCTGCACATCATGAACGTCCTGCATGAGGGACTGGCAGACGACAAGTACGCCCCCGCCCCTCTGCTGGTCCAGATGGTCGATGATGGCAAACTCGGGCGAAAGAGCGGTCAGGGATTCTACTCCTACTAATGAAACCGTATTGCTGTGGCGGTGCATTTTCTGCACCATCATACCGTGCCAAAGTTCAAAGCGGTATCCATGGCCCTTAGGCCATGGCGAGCGCGAGCGCGGCTAGAACACTGGTCGCACTCCTCGTGGTCTCCTGCCTCTCCGGGCTAGTCCTAGCCAACGACGCTGGGACTGGAGGGGACGCAGGGGGTTCGACCTCGACTGCTGCATGGTTGCCCGCTGCAAACGCCACCTATTACGGCAACCTGACCGCGAGCAGCGACAACAACGACTACTACGGGGTCAACATGTCGACCGACACCGGCATAGCGGTCGGTCTGACGTCCCCGTCCGGAGCCGATTTCGACCTGATGCTGTACACCTCGTCCGGGAGCATCATAGACTCCAGCTACTCGACATCGAGTTACGACAGCGTCACTTCCAACGGGACCAACGTCAGTAGCACTACCGTTTACATCAACGTCGATCGCTGGACCGGATCGGGCCAGTACACCCTGCAGATCTGGATATTCTCGGTCACTCCGCCTCCGGCCCAGAACGACGCAAACACCGGTGGCGATGCTGGCGACACATACTCTACGCCGACGGCCCTAAATGGTACGAATGCGACATACTACGGCTACGTCGACAAAAGTACTGACGAGTTCGACTACTACAGCATCCCTGTACCATCCTACCACCGTATCAACGCGAGCGTATCCTGGAACACCTCCAGTGCCACCCTCCACCTGCATCTGTACGACTCCACCGGAGCCTACCTTCCAGGCGGACAGGGCTTCAACACCACCTCCCCCAACACAGTCACCAGCGGCAATTCTTCGGTTGGTGGGACAACTGTAACTCTGATGGTCAGGGCATGGATTGGTGATGACGACTACACCCTGACGCTCTGGTTCGACAACATCTCCTCCTCCCCCGTCTACAACCAAAACGACTCGGGAACAGGCGACGATGCCTCCGACGACTACAACAACCCCACTGGGATCATCACCAACATAGGCCAGAACGACTTCACCGGCTGGGCTTCCAACGCCTAAGACATAGTCGACGAGTACTCGGTGGACGTCCCCGCCGATTACGGCATCGCTGTCAGCGTCTCCTTCGATACCGGCGAGGCCAACTTCGACGTAGCACTGGCCCTGATGCCGAATCCAACGAGCAACATCATCGATCTCTCGCAGACGTCCAGCAGCCCTGAGACGGTCACCTCCAACGGCACCTATGTCTTTTTGGAAACGGTCTTGATCGAGATCTACTCCAACACGGGCGAGGGCGAGT
>JAKUUO010000009.1 GCA_022448665.1 Candidatus Thalassarchaeum betae
GACCTGCGGAGTCCCCTATGGCCACATTCCCAATACCAGCTTGGATGTGCCTGATCTGGTGTTTGTGCTCGAGATCTAGCAGTGAACCGCCTCCATCCGGGTCCAGTACCGAGATTCTTGCGCTGCCTTCCTTCCAGGAGGATGCCCATACGGCTTCACCTTGGGAGATCGACGGCCCCATGGAGAGCGAATCCACCGAGCCGGGCACCAAAGCGGTCCAACCCCGGCTTGAGACGATCAGACCAGACTCCTGGCCGGCAATCCAACTGTCGCTGTGACCGGTGATGGCACGAACCGGCGACGCATCTTCGCCGAAGGTTTCCGCTTCGGAGCCCAGGATTGTGCTGACCCTTCCGTCGGAGTGGCCGAACAGGAAGCGCCCGTCGGCCCCACAGGCTCCGACTGTGACCGGGCTGTCTCCCTCAATCGGGTGATGCGAAGCCGCCTCTCCGCTCCTGATCCTCATGAACCCGCAGCGAGGCCTGCCCAGACCGAGTAGAACCCCTCCGTCATCATGCAGTCCGAAGTGCCATGGGCGCTCAGGCTCAGTCCAGCGCTCCTGCAGTTCTCCCGACTCGTCGAATCTCCATATGGTCGCCTCGATATAGTCGGAGATCTCGATCTCATAGACCGAAGACGCCGCCCAGATGTTGCCTTCACAGGCTTGGACGTAGTCGCTGGCCCCCTCGAGCTCGCGGTCCCAGAGAACCTCGCCAGTACCGATATCTATCGCGCGCAGGCTGACCGAGGCCGAGGCGTAGACACGCCCGCCGTCGATGACTAGGTCGGAGACTGGGCCTTCGTCCTCGATCCTCCATCTCTCTGCCCCGGAATCTACCGACCAGCATGCCAGCACCCCTTCCTGAGAGCCGGCCAGCAGATCATCACCGGCGATTTGCAGCACCGTGCAGGCGCTGCCGAGCTCGCGCACGAGCGATGCCAGAGACCCCAGGGTATGACCAGTCATGGCTTCACACCACGACGCTGCGCTATCGGGCTTTCGCGTAGGCGAGTCGTTCAGGCTGAGACACCGTAGAGCAGCTCTACCTTGTCACGCAGGTAATCGACGAAGGCATCCGGAGAGGGCGGCGAGCCGGTCACCTCCTCGATGAGGGCAGCCGGCTCGAGTATGCTGCCGCGCTGGTGCACGTGCTCGCGCATCCAGGCGAGCAATGGTGCGAACTCGCCGCGCTGAATCTGCTTGTCATGGTGGGGAAGATCATTGCGTGCGGTGGCCAGCAACTGCGCTGCGTACAGATTGCCCAGTGTGTAGGTGGGGAAATAGCCGAAGGCCCCCATGGACCAGTGGATGTCCTGTAGCACGCCGAGGGCTCGATTGGGTGCGCGGACACCGAGAAACTCCTCGTACATGTCGTCCCAGGCGTCTGGAAGGTCGTCGACTTCGAGGTCACCCGCGATGAGCCTCTTCTCGATCTCGTAGCGGATCATGATGTGGAGATTGTAGGTGGCCTCGTCGGCTTCGACCCGTATCAGGCTCGGCTCGACGAGGTTGACCGCCTGCCACAGCGCCTCGGCGCTGACTCCCTTCATATTCTCAGGGAAGTGCTGCTGCCACAGCGGCAGGGCCCACTCGCAGAACTCCCTAGAGCGCCCGATCTGGTTCTCCCACAACCTGCTCTGGCTCTCGTGGACGCCCAAACCGTTGGCTTCACCGGCGAGCTGGAAGTCGAGGTCGCGCCGGCGCCCCTGCTCGTAAGTCCCATGACCGGTCTCGTGCATCGAGCCGTAGAGCGAGCCGAACGGGTCGGACTCGCTGTAACGCGTCGTCCAGCGAACATCGTCCGGGTTCGACCCACCGCAGAACGGGTGGGTCGATGCGTCGCGGCGACCGGCACTGAAGTCGAAGCCGATGGCTTCGGAAACGCCCTGGCTAAGAGCCTCCTGTCCGGGCTGCCCCCAGGAATTCCCCTCTACCCACGACATGTCGGGCCGGTTACCGCTCTCGACGACCGCCTTGATCAGGGGCGCCACGTTTTCACGCAGTCCAGCGAACAGAGGGTCAACTCTGGATACCGTCAGACCACTTTCGTAGAGGTCGAGCAGCGCATCGTAGCGCAACTCGTCGTAGCCCAGGTAGTCCGCCTTCTGTCGGGCGAGGTCGATTGCCTTGGCGAGATCGTCGCGGAATATGGAGAAGTCGTCTTTGGCTCGCGCCTCGGTCCACGATATCTGCGCCTTCGAGCGGTGCTTGGCCATCTCGGCTACGAACTCGGTGGGCAGTTTGGTGGCCTTGTCATATGACTCACGAGCAAGTCTGACATTGGCGGCCTGAACCTCGTCCAGGCCATTACCGGACTCAAGCTCCTCCAGCAATTCCCCAATGCGTGGATCAGTCAGTCGTACGTGACCGGTCTTCGAGATCCAAGACAGCTGTTCGGCGCGCAGTGCCGCGGCCTTGGGAGGCATCAGGACCTCTTGATCCCAACTCACCAGTCCACCGATTTGGCCAATAATGTCGATATCCTTCAGTCGTTCGAGTAATTCATCGTACGCATCCATGAGTCCGCGAGAGCGGTCTCAGACACATAGGTTACGGAGCCGGTTTACAACTCAGACTTCGATTCCGAGCATGCCTCTGAGGGCTATTCCGATGACATACGAGATCAGGCTGACCACGGCGAGGATTCCAGCCATCTCGAAAAAGCGACTCTTGAACGAGACCTCTTCGACCACAGACACGTAGAAGTTGAACACGGCCACGATTAGCAGGCCGATAGCGAAGGTGCACAACAGGGCTTGGACGTGCGGCTCTAAGCCCCGGAAGTCCGGACTGTCGGCTTGGAAGACCAAGTAAGGCCCGACCAGAAGAAATACGGTAACAAGATATGACAGCCAAGTGAAGAACGCGGCCTTGACCGCAGACTCCGCTTTCTTCTCCGTGCGTGAGGAGAGGTACTCTGACGCTCCCATGCTGAACGCGGCAGCGATGCCGGTGACCAGCCCTGCGAGCGCGACCAGCTGCAGGCTCTGCAAAGCGAAGGTGAGGCCGGCGAGCGCCCCTGTCAGCTCGACCAGCGCGTCGGACATCCCCAGCACCACGCTTCCCGAGTAGCGCAGGCGCTCCTCATCCAGCATACCGATCATGTTCTGCTCGTGAGCCTCCTCCTCCTCTGCGATTTCGTAGAGGCCCAGCTCGCGGTACTCGGCAGCAGCATCCTGCTCGGTCGCCTCCATCATCTTGACAGAGAAGGTGAATCCGAACAACTTCGCCAGTATGATCTGCCGTCGTACCTTGCTCGCATCAGCCTTGACCTGCTTTCCAGTCATCTTGGCGATGACTGCCTCATGCCTTTCCTCTTCGAGCGCTATCCCATTGAGAATGGACTGGTTTACAGGGTCAGGCTGCATCTTGGCGAGCCTTCGGTACACCTCCGCCTCGGTAGCCTCCATGCGCTGCAGGCTGAGCAGCTTCGCTCGCGTATCGTCGTCCACACCAGACCCTGTGGCCCCAATCTCTTGAATCTGACCAAACACTACCTGAGCCCAACGAGAATTAGATTCCTTGAATTAGTCAAGAGATGCCCCTGATTCAACAGTCAGGAGGCTGCTATCGATGAGTGAAGCCGAATTCACCGCTGAAATCAAGATTGGATCCCCTGTCAAACCCTTCTCCGTCGCTGCCTTCACCGTAGTTGTAGTTGCCATTCTGATATCCGCCAGCCTCTCAGGTTTTTTCAGCTTCGAGGAGGGCTCGGAAGAAGAGCCGGAGTACGAGCACTGGCTCCCAGATGTCGAGGACCGCTCGAACAAGTTCTATCAGGATGACGATGTATTCAGCCGAGTCTCGTGGAACGGCTCGTTCGGTGTCGACGCAGTCCGATCGATCTACGTCCCTGTCCCCGCGATCGTCGCAAGTGATGGCGGTGCTGGGGTCACCGGCGGCGCTGAGGTCCACATGGGTCTGTGGCTCCCTGTGATTGAGGGGTGCGACATGGACGCGGCAGAGGTGCCTGAGGAGTGCCAGGTCCCTGTGATCGCCGAGATCGGGCCGTACTACGACGACGGGGACGTCGACGCCCTGACCCCAGCGGGCAGACTTGGCCGGTTCCTGATTGAGAACTTCGTGCCGCACGGCTTCGGCGTTGCTCAGGTGTCGGTGTTCGGCACCGGAGAGTCGAATCACTGCATGGATCTCATGGGGCTCGACGAGCAAGAGGGGATTCACGCTGCTGTGGAGTACCTCGGAGAGGCACCGTTCTCGAACGGCAATGTCGCTGCGATCGGGAAATCGTACGACGGCTCCACACCGTGGGAAGCAGCTGCAATGGGCTCGGATCACCTGAAGACCATCGTGCCGATGTCCGGACTCATTGGCGTCCATGACTTGATGTGGCGCAACGGCAGCATGGAGGCACGTGGCGCCATCATGCACAATGGCGTCTACGGCAGCTTTGGGCTGGACGGCGATCTGGAGGACGCCCAGAACGCCTGCGAGGGATACTTCGAGGGATACTATGCTGGAGTCGGGGCCTATCTGACCGGAGACAATCTCGCTTGGACTGGCAGCGACTACTGGGTGGAGCGCCACTTCCTGACCAGGGCTCTGCAGAACTACAACGGCTCGGTGTACATCATCCACGGTCTACAGGATTGGAACGTCGACCCTCACATGGCTTTCCCTGTGCACAACACCCTCTTGGAAGCCGGCTTCGAGGTCAAGGGGCTCTACGGGCAGTGGGGTCATGACTACCCTGACCGCAGGAGCGGTCATGAGGGTCTGAGTAGCGGCCGGGGCGCCGAGGCCTTCCCCTACACACTGCGTTGGGACTGGGCCGATGATATGCTGGAGTGGTTCAATTTCTATCTCAAGGACAAGGGGCCTCAGCCGAGGCTGGTTGCCGAGGTCCAAGACAACATGGGGGGATGGAGAGTCGAACCCAGTTATCCCCCCGAAGACCAAGAATGGCTCAATCTCGACATGGACGCCTGTTCTGTGATAGGCGGCGGCAATACGATTACCCCGACCTCGAACCTGATGATCGAGTGTCCAGAGTTCGATAACGAGACCAGAATAGTCGGAAACCCGACCTTCCACGTCGAGGCCACGATCTCTCTTTTCGCAACCAGCGGGCATCTCTTCGTGGAGATGGTCCAAGCAAGCAGCGGCATGCATCTGGGTCATGCCGTCATGGACCTGAGGTTCCATGCCGGAGGTGGTGAGGGTGAGATCATGACCCCCGGAGAGACGGTGATTGCGAAGATGGAGTTCTTTGGAATGGACGTAATCATCCCCGGAGGGGATGGAATCCATCTGATAATCACCCAGACGGGTGAGGACTATGCCCCCAGCCCCGTATCGATGATGCCTGTGACCATCAGCCTTGGCCCTTCGAGCATCTTGAGCCTGTCCACAGTCGCCCGTGACTGCGCAGACCTCTTCCTACCGCCGATGCAAGAAGCATATCCTCAGTGCTCCATCGAAGAGTGAGGCCTTGCTCAGAGCCCCGAACGCTTGATGCGCAAAAGGAGGCTCCGACGAACCCATGGCACGTAGCGACGCCAGCGTCAACGTCCCAGTAGCGGACCGCATCCTGCTCCACCTGTGGGAGCAGGACCACCAAGCGGACCACTATCTCGTCACCCAAGAGATGACCCGGCCCGGTATAGCCGAGATATGCGCCTTGCATCCACCAAACGTATCCCGTTCGATGCGCGAGTTGATGTCCAATGGTTGGGTCACTGAGCATACCCGCACTGTGCGTGGGGACGAGCGCCGTCAGAAGACATGGCAGCTTACAGATGAGGGACGCACAGAGGCACGTGAGCGGATCGCGGACCTGCGCTCGATCCAGATCCTCCTGCGCAGCCGAGACGGCAAGTTGCTCGAAGTCCGAGCCGACGAGGCTGCAGCGCGGCTGCAGACCGGGCTGACGCTACTACAGGTCCTGATGCACTCCCAGCACGAGGGCGTGCTGAACTTCGGCGACATTCGCTTCGGGGCCATCGTCAAACCAGACGACACATCCACTCCAGGCTCACTTTCGATGCTGACGGGTGCGCACTCCACCTATCACACGCGCCCGCCCGAGACGCGCACGGTGCACGGCAGGTCGGCGGAGAAGCAGGGGCTGGATGACTGGCACGCCTCTGACACGCCGATGTTCGTGCTTTCCGGCATTGCCGGCTGCGGCAAGACCACACTGGCCTCTTACTGGCTTGACGGTTTGTTGGCCGACAAGCCTGAACTTGCGGTGATGTACTACCCGTGCCAGCCTTGGGACTCCCCACTGGGAATCGCCACGAGCCTGCTGCACAGGCTAGGCATAGGCCCCGACGGCGACTCAGAGGATCCTTACAACATCCTCGAGGCGCTCCCGCTCAAGCCTGGCGCACGCCTCGACTTGGATCTGTATCGCCGGCGACTGATAGCCCACCTGCTCGATGAGGAGGGACGCTGCGCTGGGGTCTCAGAGGAGATTCTGGTGATACTCGACGATGTTCATAACATCGGCTCCGACGGCGCGCATCTGTTCGGAGCGCTGCTGCAGGTCGCAGAGGCTTCTCCGATGCGACTGCTACTGGTTTCTAGGACCAACCTCGCTTTCTACGACAGGCGCGATGTGCACACGCGTGGGCGCGTGGCCGAACTTCCCCTCTCAGGCCTATCCCTCGAGGAGATCTCAGCGTGGATCGACTCGCTAGACCTGCCGAGCGAAGCGCCAGCCGAGGAGATTCACCGCGTCACCGGTGGGCACCCGCTGGCCGTTGAGTTGCTGGAGCTGTACGGCCAAACCCTGCACGAGGACTGGCTGCGCTTCCTCGACGAGGAGATCCTCGATGTGCTGCCCGAGGACCGCCGAGAGATGCTGGCTCTCCTTGCGGTAGCCGAACGACCCGTCCCATGGGCTACTCTGGCCGCAGCAGCCGGCACCGATGGCCCACCGCCAGCAGACTTGCTCGAGCGCGGCCTGATGCTGGAACTCGCGGATGGCATGTGGCTGCACGAGGCGCTGCGCGCCAGACTGCTCAGGGAAGTCGGCGCGCCGCACGACGAGAGAGCTCGGAGGCTGCGCGAGGCAGCCGACTAGGCCATGTGACGATCGAGCCAGCTGTCCATGCCCGGCTTCGGCATGGCCCCGGTAATCCGATCTACGACCTCGCCGTTATGGAACAATATGAGGCTCGGTATCCCCCTGACACCGTATTTCCCAGGTGAGAGTTGATTCACATCGGTGTTGACTTTGGCGATAGTCATCTCGCGCTCACCGGCTATCTGCTCAAGCACCGGCGCAATCATCTTGCATGGGCCGCACCAAGGTGCCCAGAAGTCCACTAGAACCCACTCGTCACTGCTCGTCACCACATCAAAATCAGCATCACTCGCTGTCACTACTTTGCCCATCAACTCACCTGCGTCTCCCTCGCCGCATCCGCATCCTATCAATTTGTGTCTTGAGCAGACACACTATCCCCGCCCGAGGGATTGAGAACCGAAAGCCACCCCCGACGGTCCGTGGAAGTCACGCCGAGCATCCTCACAGCCGACTTCTCGAGGCTCGGCGAGACGCTGGAGGAAGCGGTCGCCGCGGGCATAGGCTGGATTCACATGGACGTCATGGACGGCAACTGGGTCGTCAATCGGACAATCACGTTCGGCCCCGCTCTGATACGCTCTGTACGCGACCGACTCGGCTCTGAGGTCACCATCGACTGTCACCTCATGATTACCAACGCTGAGGAGACATGGGACCAGTACGTCGACGCCGGTGTGGACATGGTAATCGCCCATATTGAGGCCGTAGGAGACTTTCCCGCGCTAATCGAGAATCTGCACGACGCCGGAGTGCAGGCCGGCTGCGTGCTGAACCCCGACACTCCAGCCGAGGATGTCTTCCCCTTCCTACAGGACTTAGACCTCGTTCTGGTGATGTCTATTGTCCCCGGCAAGGGCGGACAGCAGTTCATGCCTGAGGTCGAGGACAAGGTGCGCGCCTTCCGCGCAGCCATCGATGCTCAGTCTGCAGCCGGCGGGCGTGCCACCAAGCTGATGATAGATGGTGGCGTGAAGGACCACAACGCCGCAATGATTGCAGAGTGGGGGATCGACATTGCTGTCGTGGGCTCAGGGCTAATCAACGACAGCGGCACGATAGCCGAGAACCTCGCTGCCATCACCACCGCTCTTGACGAGTAGCGCCGAGAGCATTCAAAGCACTCAGCCCCGAGGGGAGTCTCGATGGTCACAGAGCAGTGGATGGTCGAGGAGGTCCGCAAGGTCGTTCCCGACGCCGAGGTCGAGGCATCCGACCTGCATGGCAGTGGCGACCACTTCCATGTCAGGGTGATTTCGGAGAGTTACCAGGGTGTGCGGCCGCTGCAGAGGCAGCGACCGATCCTGAACCACTTCAAGCCCCACATCGCGCAGAATATCGTGCATGCACTGGACCTGAAGTGCATGACGCCCGAGCAAGCGGGAGAGAGCGGGGACACCGCTTTCGACCCTCATGGTGAAGAAGTGGAGTTCTTTGGGGTGCACATCCGCAGGCCGGACAAGGAGTGATGATATGGCAGAATTCAACTGGTCCCCGGAGGAGTTGCAAGAGATAGTCGACAACAACAGGCTGGTACTCTTCATGAAGGGGACGCCGGAGGAGCCGCAGTGCGGGTTCTCCAACCGCGCCTCGATGGTGCTGCAGCAGCTCGGACAGCCGTTCGTCACCGTCAACATACTCTCCGACCACCGAGCAATCCCCTCGGTTTGCGCGTGGTCGGACTTCCCCACAATGCCCCAGATATTCGTTCACGGCGAACTCATCGGAGGCTCTGACATAGCTCTGGAGATGTACGAGAGCGGCGAGCTCCAGCAGATGCTCGTGGACGGCGAATCAGAGTAGGTGGCCGGCTATGTCGGCCGACTCGGACCGTCGAACCATGCTGATAGCGCTGGCTGGCGCTGTGACTATCTCGTTCTCCCCTGTGCTCTACGTCTACTCGGACACCAATCCATCTACCGGGGCGTTCTTCCGGATGCTGTACGCGCTCCCAGCACTTGCGTTGCTAGCTTATCTCGTCCGCAAGGCCGACACACGTTCCTCACGCACACGATGGACAGCCTTCGGCGCTGGACTGATACTCGCGCCCGATATGCTTTCGTATCACAGTTCGATGATTTTCATCGGCATCGGCATCGCCACGCTGATCGGCAACTCACAGGTCATCATAGTGACCCTGGCATCTTGGAAGCTGTTCGGAGAGAAGCCGAATCCGGCCATTCTGCTGTCTCTTCCCGTAGTCATCATCGGATTGGCGCTGATTTCGGGCTTCGCCGATCCAGAGCCATACGGCGAAGACCCCGTCAAAGGCGTCGTATTCGGCATGATGGCTGCGTTCTTCTACTCCTCATTCCTCATCCTGTTCCGATACTCGAACAGGGAACTGGCCCCATCATCTTCTGTGCAATTGGACGCCACGGTAGGCGCCGCCCTCGGGCTGCTCGTACTCGGCTTGCTCCCACTTAGTAGCATGGCCATAGAACCGCTAGAATTGCAGCCGACCTGGCCCGGTCACGGCTGGCTCATCCTGCTCGCACTGCTATGTCAGGTAGCCGGTTGGCTGGCTATCGCCCACGCTCTACCGCGTCTACCAGCAGCACACACTTCCTTCGCCATCCTCCTGCAGCCTGTTTTGACACTCATCTGGGGTTATTTCATATTGCATCAGGAAGGCCACTCGCAGAACCAGGCCATCGGAGTCTTCCTTGTTCTGGTGGCTATAGTCACCGTGACTCTGTATGGCTCTGCGAGCACGGCCGAATCAGAGTGACTACCCATCGGTCGGGGGCTGCGCCTTTGCCATATTGACATCGTACTCGATGTAGGAAACGGTCAGCCTGACGTCCTCGCCATCCTCGCAGTCACAGACTGGACCCCAGAGGGTGTAAGTGTCCACTGTGAGGTCGATTATCCACTCACCGGTCCCTATTCCTGTGTAGGTGTCCCAGATAGCAAGCGCCTCCTCCTCGGTGCCCTCGAAACCGGTGATATTGGGAAGCTCGAGGTCATACTGGTACCATATGTGGTCCCATGGCTCGGTTCCATCGGCATCGCAGTCCGAACTAGCGGCATCGGTATTGGATAGAGAGTAGAGGTTCGTCTTGTTCACATCGGTGGTAAACACCTCCACAGTCACCTCGTCACAGCCTATGATCCCGCCGGGCTGCTCGTCAGCCTCGCGCCAGTAAGCGCCTATGTAGACGCTCGAGAGGTTGTTCGGCAGTGGAACGACCACAGGGACCCTCTCAGTGGCGTCATCATCGATGAAGTAACTCTTGACGTTGGTCCAGTTCTTCTCCTCGAGCGTGAACTCCCAAATGTGCACCTCCGGTTCGACCGCCTTGTCCGGCTGGATCATGTCCAGCAGCATCGGAACGGCGAACGCCACCGCAGCTACTAGGATAGCGACAGCGAAAACAGCGCCCAAGGCTATGCGGTTCCTCACAACAGCCCCTATTATCGAG
Source organism: Candidatus Thalassarchaeum betae (assembly GCA_022448665.1). Lineage (GTDB taxonomy): Archaea > Thermoplasmatota > Poseidoniia > Poseidoniales > Thalassarchaeaceae > Thalassarchaeum. The sequence goes on from JAKUUO010000009.1 coordinate 10,478, forward strand.
CGGCCTAGTTCGGAGGCGTCGAAGCCATCCTCATCCCCCTCCTCTTCTTCGAACTCCAGCAGGCGTTCGTACAGTTCCTGCTTGTTCCCACTGTTCGAGACGCCGAGTTCCTTGAGCTCGGCCTTGAGCTCGGCCACGGTCCACTCATCTAGGGGTTCCACGCTCCGAGATGATGGTGGCACGAATGGAACTTTTGCCGCTTAGGTATACGCAGATAGGACTTGCATAGCCTCGCAGCCTCCCGATTCAGGTGTACAGGGCGAGAGATAAAAGCGAGGGGATGGGATGCACTCAGCGAGAACCTTTCGGCCCCGTACGGGCACCCAGTGGAGTCGACGCTAGATAATCGTTGTGAGATTTTATCGTAACATGGGACAAAACGCTGTATTGCGAGCCTATCATAGAACTGTTAGGACCTCTGGACCACCTTCGGTGACGTGTACGGTGTGCTCGAATTGACCAACGTCTCCGCCATCGGCATCACGCAGCGCCGCGTAGACCTCGATGAATCTGATCGAAATCAGTTTCTTGACCAGTGTGTCCCATTTCGCGCGCAGCGACTCGTCGTCTTCGCCGGGGAATGGTTTCTGCAGCAGTGAATAAGCCCAACGCTCGGCGAACGGGAGCGTGTTATACCTCTCCTCGATGTAACGGGCCATAGTCGCGCCGAGCGGCTTGAGTTTTCCCTTAGCCAGCGCCTTCCGGATTTTGACATCCCCCGTGACCCTCAGAATGTTGGAGGAGGTGGCAGGAGGGACATTCTCCACCATGCCTGACTTCCCAGTGGTGTTGAAAGGCTCGATTGCGTAGATGCAGCCCACCTCAGCGGCTCCCTTGAAACTGGGGTTTTTCGCACCACATGCATACGACGGAATCGAAGTTCCAGCGTGCAGGTCCCATCGCTCGAGCTGGTGCCCGGAGAGGTTGCGTATCGGCTCAAAGCCCGCATCCTTCGCAACCTGCCCTGCCGCTGCCCCGATTTCATGCCACTGAGTCCCGGGATGCATCTTCTCGATGGCAGCGTCACGAGCCTCCTCAGCGGCGCGGATCTGTTCGGTGTAATTGCCACCACCACCCACTTCGACAGTCAGCGCGTTGTCAGCTATTGCGCCCTTGATATGGACCCCGACATCGAGTTTTACGAGATCCCCCTTCTGGAAGATCATCTCACCCTCAAATCCCTCTGGTGGCTTGAGTTCGGTGTTGGTGGTGTAGTGCGCAGCCATCTCATTCACCGAGATGGTAACGGGGAATGCAGCGTGCCCACCATGTCGCCTGATGAAACGCTCCGCGGAGTCAATGACCTCACTCCAGGATTTGCCTGCTGTAATCTCGCCCTTGATTCCCTCTATGGTCCTTCGAGCGACGTGGCCGGCGTCCCGCCACTGCTTCAGATCCGCCTCCTCAACCATATGAGAATCTCCTCTTTGCTAACTACTCCCTCTCTCAATACCTCGGTATCGCTCAACTCGGTTGAACCATAGACAGAATACCACGCTATCAATGTACTGGGCATCCCTCCGGGGCAGGTTCCAGATATACTCCCTATGCCCTCACCGCTGGCGGACAGCAGATGTGCGGCTTTGTCACAGTCTGAAACCGGGGCCTCACCGCTCCTGTTGGCGCTGGTCGCCGTGAGCGGACCTGTGATGGCAAGCAACTCCTTGGCCACTGGGTGAGCGACGACTCGAATCGCCACGTTGTCACCCCCGAGTCGAGCGTCCAGAGTCTTGTGGGCCCGAAGAACCACGGTCAGCGAACCTTCCGGGAAGTCTGCGAGAATGCTATGCACGTCGGGGGGCACCTCTACCAGCGCGGCGGCCTGCTCTAGACTGGTGACACCTATGCTGACGGGCATCTCCGCAGGCCGCTGCTTCAACTCGTACAGCATGTCGAGGGCAGCCGGCTCAGGCAAGCACCCGAGCGCCGGCTGGGTCGTCGTCGGATAGACGATGCATTTGCCTGAAAGCGCGTACTCCACTGCATCCCGCATTCCAACACCTACCTGATGTGACGCCTGCTCGCCGGTGGTAGCGAGTCTGCATGCGCCACGATGGATCCCACATGCAGATCGATGTTGGACTGGTGCGTATGTCGTTGTGAGATTCTCGCTAGGTCGTAGGCGCCAAGGACCAAGTTCAGGACCGGCAGGAGGTAGAGCAACTTGCGCAGCGCCCTCTGATCCCACATCCGACTGGTCATCCCAGAGCCGTCCTCGGCAACCACGGCGATGCCGAACATGCGTTGCCCGAGTGAGCGCGAGAAGCTCAGTCCGGTGAACCTCCAATACAGCCAGTGTGCGATTAGCACGACTGAGGCATGGGCGAGGGCGTAATGGAAATCAGCAGAAGTCCACAGGGTGACATTCCAGGCGTTGATGATTTGCGATTTCGTTAGAACCATCAGAATGGTCGTCACTATCACGACATCCACCGTGAAGGCCACGGCCCTCCTAACCCCGGAAGCCAGTATCGCACCTTCTGGCAGCGGCCAGTGTCCACCGTCCTCTGCAGATACGATTTGCTGGGCTAGGGTGCCGCCACCGCGATTCAACTGGATTGGTGAGTCGTGGTCGGCCATGCGCATCCTCTCAGGCCATTCCGAGCAAGTGCCAAGCCTCAAGTTTACGACTCCGCACATGCTCGAGCCACGCCGACCAGTCTTCGTCGCAGCGCAGCGTTTCCGGATCCCCAATCACAATCAGTCCACGCTTGGCGCGGGTCAGCGCTACGTTGAGCCGCCGGGAGTCCGCGAGGAAGCCGACATTGCCTTCGCTGTTGGAGCGCACGCAGGAGAACAGGATGACCTCCTTCTCGCGTCCCTGATATCCGTCGACGGTGCGGACCTCCACCCCGTCGTACCGCTCTGGGACACTGTCTCGAATCGCCCTGACCTGACCCGCGTACGGTGTGATTATACCAATATCCTTCTGCCTCAACTCACCTGCGTCCAGTAGACCCTCAAGCAGACGCGCGATCCATGCAGCCTCGGTTGGGTTCTCCTTCGACGCTCCGTCCGGTGCCTTGACTTCCCCTCCCTCAACCGGAAGGAAGGCGATGGGCATGTCCCAGTCGGGCCAGAGCAGTCCTGCTGGCGTCGGCCGATCCTCGGAAGTCACCCCGTCCTCGAGCAGATCATCGTAGAAATGCCCGTTCGGGAATGCCGAAATCGCAGGGTGCATTCGGTACTGTGTCCGCAGGAGCAGCGGCTCGATGCCCATCTCGGCCAGCCGCTCGAACAGCGAGCGATTCAGCCCCCCGTTCTCTGCGCGCTGCGATATCACAGTAGGTGGCAGTTGGCGATGATCCCCGATCAGTACAATCTGGCGCGCCCCGCGAACCAGAGGGACCAGAGCCGCAGGTTCGGTGGCTTGCGTGGCTTCGTCGATGAGAACGCGGGAGAACCTGCGGCCGTCCAGTAATTCGTGCCCAGAGCCGATACAGGTGCAGCACAGCACCTGGGAACGGTTTAGGATGTCGTCCCGCATCTGCGACTCGATCCGGCGAACTTCCTTCCAACCACGACTCAGTTCGCGGTACGTCAACCCCTTCTCCTTGCCCTTCATGCCCTTGACACGGCGACCGAGCTTCTCGTTCGACTCCAGCCAGTGGTCGAGATCGCGGCGCAGAGGGTGCTCTTCCATCCGGGCATCCATCGTCGCTTCTCTGAGGCTCTCCCGGACTTTTACGGGCTGTCCGAGCCGCACTGCCCGGATGCCAAGAGAGAGCAGCCCTTCGAGCAGGTTGTCAACGGCAACGTTGGAGTCAGCCACTGCGAGGATGGTTCCGAGGTCCTGCTTTGCCCAAGCCTCGAGAATGCGCACGCCGGTATGGGTCTTCCCGGTTCCCGGTGGGCCTTGGATCAGAGTGAGACGCCGCTCCAGAGCGGCTAGTGCGGCTTCTCTCTGGGCCTTGTTGAGATCGGGTGCCAGAGAAGTGGGTCTGGAGCGCGCTACCTTCAGTTCGGGGATCAGTGATGCGGTGCCCGCGGGGTCATGGACCAAGCCGAGCAGTAGGTCGCGCAACGGAACTCCTCCCTCCTCCTCGAAGATCGAGTTCAGAGCATCCCGCATCCTATCGTGCGCCACCTTGTTGGCACCCCTGTCCATCCTCCAGGTACCCCTGCGCAGGTCGGTAGGCGCCTCAGGCAGGACGATGCGGATGAAGAAGCGCGTCCGGTTGCTTACTATCGCCTCTACCGGTTTCTCAGACAGCGGATTGTGGCGACTGAGCATCACGATATCACCCTGTCTGAAGCGATGCATACCGAAGGCCTGGCGATCGCGCCTCAGCAGTTTGACTATACGCTGCCCGAACAGCCAGCCGTCGGTCTTCGCGACCAAGTTGAACAGCGCGATTCCGTTTGCTGCGAGCCTGCCATCAGGCCATTCGCGAAGCCGCTTCTCCGTCGTTGCCAACTCATCTTCCAACTCCCACCTAATCAAATTCAGGTAGGCCTCGTGATGGTCCTGACTGCGATTGAAGCGTGCCGGCAGCTCTTCAGGGTCGTCTGCCACGCACAGCGACGAGCGCACCGACACATCACGATTACCGTCTGGCGACGGCAACGACCATAGGCGGGTGAAGATTATACGGAGACTTTCGGCGAGGTTGGATATCTAGGAGGGAGCATGGGGTGTTCGACCGATTCAAGTCTTGGCGGAAGCAGGAGGAGGCCGGTATCGAATGTCCGTTATGCCAGCAGAGCAACCCCGAGGACGCCGAGACCTGCTCTCGTTGCTCCTACCAATTGAATATCGCCTCACACCAGCAGAAAGCGACGGTTGACGATAAGGCCGCAACCGACCTCTTCGACGAACTTCTTGAAGAAATGGAGGATGATGACAGTAACGAGGTCATCGATTGGTCGAAAGCCTCTTTCACAATGGACGATATGACGATCGATGTCAAGCAGTACGGCAAGGATGACTCTGTGAAGACCAAGCAGAAACCCTCCTTCGCGATGACCGTCGACCTCCCAGAGCCGTCTGATGAGGAGGAAGGGGAGTACGAACTCCAACCTGAGGACGCTCCCGAGTTCGTCACCAAGTTCGAGGTCCCAGAGAGCGAGCCGGAGCAGCTGGAGGCGATTCCGACGCAGCAGACCGAACTCGTGCAGCCCACCGCCGAAGCACCCGAAAATGTTGAAGTCATCTCGGCCAGTGAGATACCGGACACGAACGGCGATTTCGAGGAGGCTCATGAGCCCGAACCAACTCCGGAACCGGAAACCGAGCCCGAGCCCGAGGAGGAACCCGACCCCCCACTCTCCGATCAGACAGTAGAAGCTCTGAAGCAAATGGCCAGCGAGCGCGGACTCTCTGGCTACTCCAAACTCAAGAAGGCCGAGTTGATCACCCTGCTCGAGACCGAACCGGAACCGGAATCAGAGGATGAGAGGCGGGCCGAGGAAGACGAATCGAAGGCCGAGATAGATCTACCACCACCGCCGACCGACCTGCCACCGCCGTTGATTCCCCCGGTCCCGCCAACACCCCCAGCGGTCGACGAGGATCAGGAGCCCATGCCCATACCCCCGCCCCCGGTAATCCCATCTGTTCGTGCCAAGGCTCCTGAGCCCGACAGCTACTGGCCATGGGCTCAGCAGGACAAATGGGCCGACCGCAAGGTGGCACTTCAGGTGAAGGCGGCGATGGAGGCGGCGCGCGCCAAGGACATCGCTCAGGCCACCGTCATCATCGACGAAGTCGGCCCCCATCTCGGTGCCCGTCCCAAGTTGGTTTACCCCGTCGGTGCCCTTCTACAGAGGATAGGCCGCTCGAAGGCGGTGGACGATCTACTGAAATCGGCCCGGAAAGAACTGCCTGATGATCAGAATGTAGCAACGGCGAAGGCGAAGTTGCGACCCTGATGGCTTCCGTAGCCCTGATGCGATAGGACCGCGGCCGGAACTCCGTGCTGAGGCGTGCGACTACCACCATCAGGGTCGATGACAGGCTTGTTCTGAGACCGGCGACGAGCGAGTACGGCTCTGAGCTGATGGAGGCCTTCGAGGAGACCTGGCCCGAGGTCAGCAGGGCGATGCCGTGGGTCAACCCCGACCAGCCGTTCGACACCCAGATCGAGGACTTCCTCGTCGAGACCGAGCGAATGGGCCGGACTGGGATGCTGCATCACTGGGTGATGGTCCGGCCTTGGGACGGAGCGCTACTCGGGCTGGTCGGGTTCGACCGAGTGACACGCTCCAACAAGGCATTCTGGAATCTGGGTTACTGGGTACGCAGCTCAGAGCAGCAGCATGGCGTTGCGCGCAAGGCCATCGACGCCACATTGGCTTGGCTTGGTGAGGCAGAGGAGTACTGTGTCGAACTCAAGGTCGACCCCCACAACCATGCTGGTCGAAGCACGGTGATGCGCACGGTCCGAGATTGGGGAGGTGAGCGCTGCATTGACGGGGATTCGGCAATCACCGTCGCAGGAGTAAGGACTCATCACGAGTGCCATACCATTGTCATAGGGCCGGACAGAGGGACGCCGAAGAACAGCTAGCCTGTCGAATCACATCATTCGAGAGATGATGCGCTCGGTCTGTTCACTGCTGAGGCCGAGTTCGCGGAAGGCCAGAGGACCCCCCTCGTCGAGTACCGGTTCCTGTTCTCCCAGGGTGAGCCTGGTATTGGTCTCGAAGAAGACGCCGGTGTGAATTACATCCCCCCAGAGCATCGCCTTCTCGATACCCGCCTTCCAATCGCTCGTATCATGCTCGATGTCCTCCAGTGGCTGCACCCGTGGCCGGAAGAACTGGTAGGTGTTGACCTTGTTGAACGTCACACATGGGCTGAACACGTCGAGTAGGGCGAATCCCTCGTGCTGGATACCCTCGACAATCAATCGAGTCAGTTGCTTGATGTTGCCAGTGTAGCCTCTCGCGACCCACGTCGCTCCCGCCGTAATCGCACTCGCGATGGGGTTGATTGGCAACTCGACGCTGCCGAACGGGGTGCTCTTGGTCTTCATGCCGACCTCGCTGGTAGGCGAGATCTGACCGGTCGTCAGTCCGTAGATCTGATTGTTCATCACGATGTACAGGATGTCGAGGTTGCGCCGGCTGGTATGGGTGAAGTGATTCCCTCCGATGCCGTAGCCGTCCCCATCTCCTCCGGTCACTATGACATTCATCTCGTGGTTCGCTAGCTTCGCCCCGCTCGCGTGCGGGAGCGACCGCCCGTGCAGCGTGTGCATCCCGTACGAGTTGAAGAAGCCGGGGAAGTTCGACGAGCATCCGATGCCGCTGATTGTGAGAATCTGATGTGGCTGCAGACCGAGTTCCGAAACCGCTCGCTGTAGGCCGCTCAGCACGCCGAAGTCGCCGCAGCCGGGGCACCAATCAGGGTCCACCTTGCCCTTGAAGTCCTTGGGTTTCAGGCTGATTTGCACATTCGTATCGCTCATTCACTCACTCCCTCAGACTATGATCTCCTCATACGGCACCGACAACGCCTCTCCACCCGCCAGTTGGTCTTGAACGGCGGCCGTGATGTGATGCGGCTTGAACGGCTCGCCGTCGTACTTGCGGATGTGCCCATCCACTGTGAAACCGGTCTCGCTGCGCAGGTAGCGGTGGAAGAGCCCGGTGTAGTTGTTCTCGACTATGATGGTGCGCTTGCAGGATGACAGCAGTTCGTCCGCCTCGTCCGCGTGGAACGGGACCAGCCACTTGAAGTGCAGATGATTGGCGACCACGCCGGCCGCCGCCAGTTGTCCGATGGCCTCCTGGATGACGCCGGCGGTAGAGCCCCAGCCGACGAGGGTCACCTCAGCATCAGCGGGGCCGACGATTGCCGGAGGAGCCAGTTCAGCCAGCAGACCATCCATCTTGCTCTGTCTCTTCTCCATCATCGCCCGGCGCTTGTGCGGGTGGGTGTACTCGTCGCTGATGAGCACGCCGTCGGGCATGTGCTCGTCGGTGGATACGACATGCTCGTAGCCGGGGATTCCTGGGAGGGCACGGGGCGAGATGCCGCTGTCGGTGAACTTGTAACGCTCGTAGTTCCCAGCCTCCTCTCCTGCTTCGGTGATGAGCTCCCCTCGGTCGATGACCGGATGCATGTCGAGCAGTTTCGGGTCGATGGTCGAAGTCTCGTCGGATATCAGCAGGTCGGAGACGATGATTGCCGGCAACTGGTACTTGTCGGCGAGGTTGAACACCTCGGGAATCGTCTGGAAGGCGTCGAGAGGATTGCTTGGTGCGAGGATGAGTTTCGGGAAGTCGCCCTGACTGGCGCCGAGCACCTGCCACAGGTCGCCCTGCTCGGTCTTCGTGGGCACCCCGGTGGAAGGGCCGGCACGCTGCACGTTGACGACGACGATGGGCACCTCCATCATGGCGGCTGCACCTACCCCTTCGGTCATCAACGCGAATCCACCACCTGAGGTGGCGCACATCGAACGGCAGCCGGCGTGGGCCGCTCCCACAGTCATGCAGATGACGCTGATCTCGTCTTCGACCTGACGCACCATGATGCCGAGTTCGCGGGCGTTGGCCGCCATCCAGTGCAGGATTCCGGTCGAGGGGCTCATCGGATAGGCGCAGTAGAACTTGACACCGGCACTGGCCGACGCCATGGCGAAGGCCTGATTGCCCGCCCACACGGCGAGAGGCGCACTTGGCTGTGGCGCCTGCTGCGCTGCAGGCTGGAAGTTGGCCGCAGAGTGTTCGTACGCCGCCTTTGCCACGCGCACGTTCTCCGCCACCAGTTCCTCGCTCTTGGCCGAGAACTGGAAGTCGAGTACGTCTTCAAGGGCTGAGAACTCGATTCCGAGGAGCTGGCATGCGACAGCGATCGCCACCGTGTTCTGCATCAGTTTGTTGGAGCCCTTTCCAGCAAGTTCGCCAACAGCCATCGGGCAGAGCTGAACTCCTTCTGCCGCCTCTCCAGGTTCGATCGTGTCGCTGTTGAAGATGACCGAGGTGCCAGGGCCGAGGTGCTCGAGGTGTCGGTCCATCGTGTCCTGATTGAGGCAGATTATCAGGTCGATGACATCGCCATGGGTGCGGATCTCGCGGTCACTGCAACGGACGGTGAGGAAGGAGTGGCCGCCGCGGATGATGGATTGGTAGGCGTTGTAGGCGTACATGTGGATGCCCCGGCGAGCAAACAGGCGAGCGAGGATGTTCCCAGGAGTCGCGATGCCCTGTCCAGCCGCGCCGCCGATGCTGATTACGTAATCGAAAGAACCCACATTACTCACCCACCAAGCGCCTGTTCACGTTGCTGTGACCCTACCCTGTGGATTCGGCCGACAGGACCGGCTATAATATCGGTTCCTACTTCCTCTCCTGCGCCCGCGAATAAGATGCGTGAGCGAATAGGCTCACTTCTCCTCGCCCTCTTCCTCCCACCAGCCATCATCTTCCTCTGACTCCTGGGCATCATCCTCTGATGAGGAGGCACCCGCTTCTTCCTCGTCTGTATCCTCATCCATGTCCTGCCCTGCAGCAGCCCACTCTTCTTCGGATACGTACCCGTCCTCATCTGTATCCAAGACGACTGCTTTACCGAGAAGCTTCCTCCTACGTGCCGTGGCGACTATCAACAAGAGAACAAAGCCCAAAGCGAATACGAATAAACAACCTTCAGCCCCCGAACGCGACATCCCCATGGACACTAGCACTTCTATGCCTATTTCCCATAGCACACTCAATATAATCCAGCCACATATTTCGAAGATGATTTCGAAGCAGAAGTCCTCGGCCATGCTCAAACCTTCTCAGAATCCGCCGCCGCCACCACCGCCGCCGCCACCGCCGCCGCCGCCGAAGCCGCCACCGCCGCCGCTGCTGCTAGAACTGGCAGCGGCAGCTGCCGCTCGTTCTGCCCTAGTGGATCCTGCAGTATCTCTGAAACTCACTCTACTGGAGGTGTAGCTCCAATGATAGTGCGAATGGTCGTGGCTGTAATCCCCTGAACCCCAGTCCTCATCATCCATTGTGAAGAAATCCATCCCTTCAACAAGCTGCATCTCCTCATCGAGGTCATCTTCCGGTATCGACACCCCTGCGGTCCTGTAGGCATCATTGGTCCAGATGTATGTGCCGACCAGCAGTACGAGAGGCAAACCGCAACAACACCCCACCAAGGCTGTATCCTCTATGTACCAGAAACTGTTTACCACATACAAAATTGCATCGAAAATGTTGTAATTCCAGTTATGCCAAAGGGAGATACCAAGAGAATACAGAATCAGGAAAGTAACTACAGAAATCATAATCGCGAGGGAGGTTAGTCTCCCTTTAGATTCTCCAAAGGCCTGCTCAAGTTTTTTCGCGTTTCTGACGTTCTCCATCTCGGCTTGGTACTTCTCCAGGCTCATATCGAAATCACTGCCACCTAGGATTTTGTCTAACTTCCTGAAGGTATTGACCATCGGGTCACCCATCTCGTCCCCAATCACCCCTTCCCATTTATTGAGCCGCTCAACCTGCCTCTCCGTCAACCCATCCTCCTTGGAAACGGCAATGTTCGAGATGATGGCGCGATTAATCGCGGCGGTGTCCCGGAAAGCACTTGGCGCAGCATCTCCCCACGCCTTCAAGTGAGGAGTGTGAGCTCGCTTAACTTGGAAAGCAGCAACACTCAATACCATCACCAAGAGAATTGGTAATGCACCCATCCACATCCAAGAAATCCAGTTGAAATCCTCTCCTTTCAGCACCGGTTCCATCCCGTTGACCGCTGCAAGCAACCCCTCGTACCAGAGGTCGTCGCCAAGCAGTGGCTTGACGTCGTTGTCGAACACGGACTGAACGTAAGCATCCCTATTCTCACCGGCATATCCCCCTCCGAGTTCCGTCCAGAAGCGTCTGTCCTGCTCGGACATGAACACCAGGATGGCTTTGTCCTGGCCTGCATCGTCCATTATTCCGTATTCATCGAACGCGAAAATAGCATATTCTTCCTCGCCATTTTGGTACCAACCATAATCTCCAAACGATTCTATCGTCAACACTACGATCGGCCTGCCGGTCTCGAGATACAGGTCGTTACAGAGGGTATTCAACGAGTCGAACTGCGAGGAGGACAGGACGTTAGCCGCGTCGATGACCCAGACCCCGTCCTCATCGGGCGCCGGAGGCACGCTCGCGGCCTGCGCCGACAGCGGTGCTAGGACGATGAGTAGTAAGATGGCCAGTGCGGGACTGGCGCTTCTCATACGGCCCCCAATCTCGGAGGGGGCATAAACAGTGTCCCGGCACGGCCTCATTCGCCGACGTCATCGTCGAAACTCTGCCACGGCAGCCGCTCGAACGCCTCAAGCGCCGGCGAGTTCAACGAGAAGTTGTGCGCCAGCGCCTGCTCGAGGCTCACCCAGTCGGGCGTCGAGCCGTCTATCCACTCGTAGCGGTGCCCGGGGATCAGCCTCCAGTCACCGGGCAATCCCCTGAGGAGCTCGCGCGCGTACAGCACGCTCCTCCACTGCGCACCCGGGTCGCTGCCGGGCAGGTCGACGCGCCCGGAGTGCGCTGTGAACAGCAGGTCCCCGGCGTGGTAGACTCCGTGCCCGTGGAAGGTGACGTGACCGGGCGCGTGCCCGGGCGAGTGAGTGACCCCGAGCCTGATCGATCCAGCGGACCACTCCACGGTGGTGTCCGGCTCGCTGTCCCAGGTGTGGGTGAAATCGACCTTCTTGAAGACGACATGGCCGAGCAGGCTCGGCACCCGCGCCTCCTCGTGCCCCCAGACCTCGACGTCCGGGACCAGGTTGAGCATCATCGAGTACCCGGCGGTGTGGTCGCGATGGGTGTGGGTGTAGAGCAGGTGCGTGGGTGAGAGCCCCTCCTCGGCCAGAGCCGCGACCCAGCGCTTGGAGTCGAACGGGTCGACGATAGCGACTATCCCGGCGGCCCTGTCTATGAATGCGGTGTTCATGTTCATGTAGCCGCCCATCTGGGTGACCCAGACCTCGACGCCGTCATCCGCGACAGTCACATCGAACTCCCCCTCCGCCAGCATCGCCCAACCCACCGGACCACGCCGCATAGGTGTGGCGGCCACTCCCTCTCAGGGCAGGCTTCAAAGCGTGGCCTCCGAGTCGCGGGGCGTGGCACGAAAGCCCGCTTCACATACCCTGCTAGGCGGGCTCGCGCCCGTTCTACTGCTTCTGCGGGGAGCCTGATGGCTCCCTCTGAAGCCCGATGGGAGTGAGGAAATGGCATACGACGCGCAAGAGGTAGAGACCCGCTGGCAGAAGGCGTGGGCGGATGCCGGGGCCTTCGAAGCCGAAATCGACCACTCCAAGCCCAAGTTCTACTGTCTCGAGATGTTCCCCTATCCATCCGGCAGCATGCACATGGGGCACGTCCGCAACTACTCGATCGGCGATGCCATGGCCCGCTTCCACCGCCTGATGGGGAGCAACGTGCTCTACCCGATGGGCTACGACTCGTTCGGGATGCCCGCCGAGAACGCGGCCAAGAAGGAGGGCGGGCACCCGCACACGGTCACCCATCGCAACATCGCCAGCATCCGCGCCGACCAGGAGCGGATGGGGTACTCGTACGACTGGCGCCGCCTCTTCGCGACCTCGGACGTCGACTACTACCGCTGGAACCAGCAGATGTTCCTGATGCTCAACGAACGCGGCCTGGTCGAACACAAGATGGCACCGGTCAACTGGTGCGTGGACTGCGACACCGTGCTCGCCAACGAGCAGGTCAAGAACAACCGCTGCTGGCGCTGCGGCCTCGAGGTCGTGCAGAGGGACATGATGCAGTGGTTCTTGCACATGACCGAGTACTCCGACGAACTGCTCGAAGAACTCGACAACATCTCCTTCCCTGAGAACGTCAAGGCGATGCAGCGTAACTGGATAGGGCGCTCCCACGGCACTCACATCGATTTCCCAGTAGTTGGCTCCGAGGCCAGCATCGGAACATTCACCACTAGGCCCGATACCATCTTCGGGGTGACATTCGTCACCCTCTCGCCCGAGCACCCCCTGTGCGAGGAGCTGTGCGCGGGAACCGAGTGGGAGGCGGATTGGCGCGAGCTCCGAGACGAGTGCGTACGCATGTCCGAGTTCGAGCGAATCAACATGCTGAAGGAGAAGAAAGGGGTCTTCCTAGGCCGCCACGCGGTCAACCCCCTGAACGGAGAGGAGGTGCCGATCTACGCTGGCAACTTCGTCGTCGCCTCCTACGGCACCGGCGCTGTGATGGCTGTGCCGGGCCACGACCAGCGAGACTACGACTTCGCTGAGAGGTACGGCATCGAGATCAGGCGAGTACTGGTCGAGAGGGCAGGCGACGACCCTGCATCCCCTCTGAGCGAGGCCTTCGAGGGGTACGGCCCTATGGTGAATTCCGGTCGCGACGGATTCGACGGGCTCACTGGCGACGAGGCTAAGGACACAGTCACCACCGCTCTCGAAGCCACCGGTGCCGGCTACGGCACGATCGAGTATCGGCTCAAGGACTGGGGGGTGAGCCGCCAGCGCTTCTGGGGCACGCCCATTCCAATGATCCACTGCGAAGCCTGCGGCACCGTGCCTGTGCCTGCGGCCGATCTACCGATCGAGTTACCGCTCGATGTGACATTCAGCGAGGAGCAGGGCGGAAACCCGCTGGCATCTCACGACGCCTTCGTCAACACGTCTTGCCCATCGTGCGGCAATGCTGCCAAGCGCGAGACCGACACGATGGACACCTTCTACGACTCCTCGTGGTACTTCATGCGTTTCTGCGATGCCAATAACGAGAATGCCCCGTTCTCACGTGAGGCGGCGGACTACTGGATGGATGGAGGGGTCGACCTGTACATTGGCGGCATCGAGCATGCCGTGATGCACCTGCTCTACGCCCGCTTCTTCACCAAGGCGACCCGCGACGCCGGCATGAACGAGGTCGGCGAGCCGTTCGGCACGCTGGTCTGCCAAGGCATGCTCAACGCCCCCGCCCCTTTCTGCGCCAACTGCAATGCCGAGTACCACGTCGATAACTTCGGCGCCGACTGCCCGACCTGCGGCGAGCCACTAGGCACCCGTTCCGCCAAGATGGGCAAGTCCCTGGGCAACACGGTCAGCCCAGGGGACATGATCGGGCGCTACGGAGCCGACACGGTCCGGCTGTTCATCCTCTATGGGGCCAACCCCGAAGCTGGCATGGATTGGTCTGATACAGCTTTGGAGGCTAACCACCGGCAGATGTACACAATCATCGACGCCATCGACTCCGCCCTTGCCATGGGCGACTCGCCCGGTCCGATGGATGATTGGCTGCTCGCTAGACTGCGAGCCAATCAGCACGCGTGGCGCGAGGCGATGGGCAGCGTCAGCGTGCGTGAGGGGGTGATGGTGAGCCACTTCGAGATGGTCTCGGACTGGAATTGGTACCGTCGTCGGGGAGGCTGTGACCGAGCCGCGGCTCGAGCCTTCCTGGAGGGATGGGTGCCCATGCTGGCTCCAGCTACCCCACACATCGCCGAGGAGTTCTGGCAGAGGATGGGCGGAGAGGGTATGCTGGCCACGCTGGAATTGCCCGGTCTCGACGAATCAGGCGATAATACCGTCCTCGCGCGCGAAGCGTACCTGCGCACCGTCATCCGTAGCGCGCGCAACCTGCGTGCCCTCGCCGAGCGCCATACAGAGGGACGAATCAGCAGAGTGGTCTTCCAGACGGCAGCCGCATGGAAGACCGAACTCGCCCGAGACGCGATTCAACTTCATTCGGAAGGCTTCGACTTCAAGGCTCAGGGACAGGCGCACGTGCAATCACTCCCCATCTTTGAGAACGAGTCACTGCGAGGCGATATATTCCAGATCTGGATGGCCCTGACCACAGGCAGCAAGAAGAAGCGAGGCCGCATTCACACTTGGTCGGATGGCGAGAGGACACTGATCTCCAGCGGCCTCGACGAAGCAGCCGTCCTCAATGCCAACGCTGACTTCCTCGCGACCGAGCTGGAAGTCGACTCGGTCGATGCATACCCGGTCGGAGAGGGCGAAGACGTGGCAGGAAAGGCCCGTGTCGCTTTCCCGTTGGAGCCCGGTATCGCTTTCCTGTAGGTGAGTCGATGACGCAGGCCACCGTGCTCTACGATGACGCCTGCGGCAAGTGCAGCCGCTGGGCGCGGTTCATCGAGCGACGCAATCCCCGTGCCAGTCTGAGGACGCTGGGCCAGCAGACTCAGGAGGGCCTTGCTCTGATGGACTCGAGGCCAGCCGGTCTGGCGGAGGTGGATTCGGTGTTCATTGTCACAGAGGAGGGCGACTGGCATGCGAAGAGCGCCGCGGTATGGCGAATCGCACTCAAATTGAGATTTCCTTGGCCCCTTGCTGCTGTGATGTGGCTGGTCCCCGGTCCTATCAGGGACCTGTTCTACGACATCTATGCCAGCAGGCGATAACACACTCCACCGGCGCGGTGGGTTCATGGAGCCCCTTTGGCTGGGCACGCCGTTGAGTGAAGAGAAGAGTGGCAAACGGCGGCGCGGGCGCCGCCGACGCCGCCGACGCTCCGGGGGTGGCAACCGCCCTCCCAAGGAGACGAATCCGGCGGCCGAATCTGAAGAGATCGAGCGTGCGCTCGCCCGCTTCTCAGCTAAACCCCGACCGATGGGTATCCCGAAGGAGATCGACCCACCTCCGAAGAGAATCGACCTCCAGTGGCGAATCAGCCCGGTCCCCAAGGGCGTACAACGCAAGGCCGGCGAAATCGCATGCATACCAGGGGAGTTCGGCTTCCTCCCCGAGGAAAGGGTCCAGGAGATCGCCTCAAAATTAGACCACCTGTCGATAACCATCGAGCAGGCCCTGTCCCTGCGCAGTGCCCTGAATCAGGAGAAGAGCGTCTACTCACATTCGAGACTGATGCGCCGAGCGAACGAGCTCAGCCGGCGTTACGACGCCGGAGAGAGCGTCGTCGCCCTGTCCAAGCGCTTTGACGCTCCTCCTGTCAATACCTTCCGAGCCATCCTTACTGGGAGGGGATGGACGAAGAACAGGATCAAAGAGACACTCAACAAGAATCCCTCGAGACTGAACAAGCGCGACCGGGAGCAGTTCGAGCTCGCAGAGTCAGTAGACAGGGTGAGCTCGGTGAATCAGACAGAGACCCAGAACGCCGCCGAGGTCTTCGAGGTCATCCTGTGCGATTACTTCTCCTCCGTCGGAGTGAGGTTCCGTCGTCAGGAGGATCTTCTGGCGGAGCAGAAGGTGAGTGAGGGCAGAGCCATCATCACACCCGACCTGCTCCTTCTGGACGATGTGAGAATCAACGGCATCCCTTGTGCGTGGATCGATGCCAAGCACTTCTTCGGTGCCGATCTCAAGTTCCCCAAGAAGAAGACCCAGAAGCAGGTAGACAGATACGTCGCCGAGTACGGTCAGGGCGCGATAGTCTACCGTCATGGATTCTGTGGCGGACTGAAGCTCAGGGGGGCTATTCAGCTCGACGCGAGTCCGTTGGACCTAAAGCCTCTGAAAGACTTCCACGAGAATGCCAGAAACGGCTCATGAGAGTTCGCCGACCCTGGTAAGAGTAGCTTCCAGGCCAGCCCGCTTCAACTCTGAAACCAAAGTACTGAGCCCCTCTCCCTCATCTTCGGGATTAGTCGGCAAAATCACTACACTCTCTCCCAGCATGCATAGCAGAGCAGCAGCCTCCACCGCTGTCCCACAGACTCCAATCGCCTCGTCGGCGGTGGAGAGCAACTCGGTGCGCGAGGAGTCTGCCAGCAGCCCACTGTCCTCAGCGAATGCGCGCGCCGCATCCATCAGACCCATCCAACGACTCTGATTCCAATCCCCTAGGGAGAGTCGTTCCATCTGCTTGTAACCTGCCTCGCTGATAGAATCCTTCCAATGAGCGTCATCGATGTAATTCGAAGTGTGTTTGCCGGTATCCGGGCGCCATGCGAGAACGACCGGGGTGTTGCAGGTCCAGCCCTCGGCTCGCCCGGGACCGTTCTCCAGCAGAGCGCCATGGTAGGGTGAGCCGGCAACGAGTCTGCGCTCGACCCCACCAGCCGCAAGGGCCGTCACATCGCCGAGACCCGTCGAGCGGGCCCTCTCGACCCGGTGCGCGAGCGAGTAAGAGCGTCTCAGGCTCTCTTCGTGCGGCAGGCCCATGGCTCTCTGGAACGCCATGGCTGCGGCTATCGCTCCCGAGCCGGACATCCCGAAGCCCTGAGAGGTCGGCAGAGCCAGTCTCACATTGATCTCCCACGAGACGTCACCGACCTCGGGCACTTCCTCAATCAACATCCTGAGGACTTCTTCGTAGAGCATCGAGTCGGCTTGGTCATCGACGAATCTGACGGAGAGTCCAGACTCACCCTCCTCCCCGTACGCGATGACCTCCACACCGTCCTCGACGCAGAGACCCGCGCCGAGGCTGCCCTGCTCAATAGGGTCGTCAGACTCATCGCTCACCGTGAACAGGAGGGTGATGTGGCCGCCGCACTCTCCACGACCGAGAAAGGCGGTCATGGCGGCTCATCCAGTGTTCCAGCCAAGAATCCTCGTTCGGCTCAGAGAACCGCTTTGAAGTCTTCCTCAATATTCCCGAAGCGGCCGGAGAGCTCTTCGATGGCTTTCTCAAAGGCTACTCTAGCGGTCATGGAACCATCCGTCTCGAATGAAAGGATGAACTCGCGCGGGACCTCCTCGAGGGTGATAGCGTCCTTGAACTCTCTAGACTCCTCAGTACCCGCGCCGACGTGGTGCAGGTCGTCAATCAGTTGTGCGACCTTGTCTATGTCCTCCAGTCGCGCGCCCACCTTCTTGCTGTCGAAGTCCTTGGCTGTGATGGTCAGACCGAGGTCCCACAGAACCTTCGCTCTCGACATGATATTGATGACCCCTGCGTATCTGGGGGTGAACGCGATGCCGCATACAGGGGACCACTTTGCATGGTCCCGACCGCGTCCCATCACAGCTGTCGCGTAGAACTCGATCATCTGGCCACGGAACAGCTTGGTGATTGGTATGGTATGATACTTCTCGGGAATGCTCAGGCGTTCCTCTCCGAGGAAGTTCATGTCTCCGGCGGTGACCATTCTCCCCTCTTCTGATCCGAAGGACTTGCATGTGAACAGCATCGTGCAGAGCGGGCAGCCGCGGTCCTCGACCACTAGCTCGGAGCAGTTCGGGCAACTGTCCTGGAAGTAGAACTCGTCATGTCGGGTCGGTATGGGCAGCATGGCCAGCCTCTGAGCGATCATCTCGTCGGGAATCGGCCCGTTTGTCTCCCATACCTCGTCGTCCATCTCAATGGTCCCCAACTCGAAGCGAACGGTATCTATCGCCATCTTCGGGGTGTCGGAGATCAGCGAGCGGCGAATCGAGTTGACGAACGATCGGTCGGTGTCCGTGAGCAGGATTCTGATTTTCTCATCACTCTCTTCGATTACCTTCGTCTTCACCATGGTCTCACCTCAAACTCGACGCCCTCTGCGCCCTCCCTTGCCCTTCGTCCCGTCCGTCGCAATCGGAGTCACGTCCTCGATTCTGGTTATTTGCACTCCGGCTCGGGTGAGGGCTCTGATTGCGGCGGTCGCGCCGGGTGCGCTGTGAGAGCGATTGCCCCCAGCACCGCGATACTTCACGATGACTTGGTTGAATTCCTTCTCTGCGAGCATCTCTGCAATCCTCTCGGCTGCTCTGGTGGCCGCAAACGAGCCGCCAGAGTCACTGCCGCCCTTGGTCACCATGCCACCCGATACTTTGCAGATGGTCTCCGCACCGGTCAGGTCTGTGGCGGTGATCAGCACGTTGTTGTGAGTGGTGAAAATGTGTAGTATAGCCTTGCGTGACATCAGCCATCCTCCTTTGGAACGGTATCCTCGACGCCCGGTAACCCGGCCTCCTTAGATTTGATCTCCTCGATGAACTCCTCGGTCGCTTCGCGAACAGGCTCGACCTTCTCTTCCTCTTCGTCAGAGATCATGGTGAGCCTCAACTCCTCCATGTCCTTGCGAAACTTGTGCTCCGGGTCGGCGTACTTGGAGTTGGATGAGTATTGGAGCAGGTCCTCCTCGTGCTTGAGGACGTGGTAGCCGGGCACGGTCATCCGCTGGTCTCCGATAGAGATGTGGCCGTGCACGATCAGAGACCTGGCAGACCTCATCGTAGGCGCCAGTCCCTTGTTGTAGACTACGGACTGCATCCTCCTCCAGAGCATGTGTTCAACTGTGATTTGCAGAACGTCATCGAGTCCAGCACCCTCAGCCAGCAGCCCCTTTCGGCACATTGAGGCAATCATGTCCTCCTTCTCGCGGGCGAAGTGAGCTTCGGTGGTATCAACCCTGCCGATGAGCTTCATCGCCTGGTTCCTGTGGCGGCGGAGGGCTGACTTCTCTCGCCAGATTTCCCTCATGCCGCCGACCTTCTTGAGTCCGAAGCGCTCCTTCAGGGCGTGCTCCTCATCGATTCGAACCTGCTTCCAAGGATGGGTCGGAGTGCGGGTCTTCGGTCTAGCGAACTTAGGATCACCCATATCTCACACCTCATTTCTTCTTCACGATCTTCTTCTTCTCGACACCGAGTGTTGACCCCTTGCGACCATTCGATCTGAGGCGCTGTCCGCGGACCTTGTGGCCGCTCCTGTGCCTCATCCCCCTGTAGGCCTTGATCCCGGCCATTCGGGATATGTCGTCGTCGCGGGTCATCTTGACCTCCATCGCGACGATGTGAGCGTCCTCGTTGGTTCCAAGGTCACGCTGCCGGTTGACGAGCCACCACGGCACGGTGGTGGCGTAGTCGTCTATGGCGCTTCGCAGACTGTCCTGCTCTTCCTCGGAGAGATGACCGCCCAAGGTCTTCCCGTTGATCCCAGCCAAGCGGCAGATTTGCTGAGAAGTGCGCATCCCCACGCCCCTGATGGAAGTCAATCCGATTGCAATAGGCCTCAGGCCGTCGACGTCACTATCGGCCATACGGAGAATGTAGGCGAAGTCATCTCCGAGTTCGGCATCTTCTTCTGGCATTGTACGGTTCCCCCGTGTTCACCGGTCGCCCGGTGGCCCATTGGGCATCTCGGCGACCTACCTTCCCTATTTGAACCGATTGGACGCCCCTACGGGGCGACCAGAAGCGCCGTCTACTCCTTGCAGACAACGTACAGTTTGTGGCTTCCCGAGCCCCGTTCGAGATCGATATCGACCATGAAACCCCTCCCGCCGTCGATTTCCTTCAACTCCCTGTCCAGTCTGCGCTGCAGCGTTGGGTGGATGTCGGGGTCCAGACTGCAGCGCAGAGTGACCTTGCCGATGCCTTTCCTCGCTGCAGAGGCAGCTGTCTGGTCTATGGTGTGGAGTTCTGGCGGCCTGAGCCTGTGCTGCACGATTTCACCGCTCGCCACGACGAATCCATCGACATCTTCCGAGTCGTTGAGCGGGTCAGTGTGGATCAGCAGCGGCCGTCGGCCGTCGAGTCGCAGCCACGAGTGGCCACCGCCTTCTCGCAGGGCCCGCTCCAACCAGGCTTCCTGTAGGCCGCTGTGAACGAGAGCAGGGTCGACGATGGTCATCCAGGCACCGAATGGAGGGGGGGAGCTCATCTGAGCGACCTCAGACTCCGAGGGAGCTCCCTCTATCACAGCGAGTACGTTCTTCGTCCCCATCCTGACGCACCGATGGCTCTTCTTCGATGACAGGGCACCTACCCACAGCGAGAGCCGGTCGACTCTCCCACCTCCTTGGCTCAGCCACTCCCAGGTGCGGCTGACTCCAGGGAAGGTGATGCCGACTATGGCCTCGATCATGCCTTGCTGGTCCTCGCCGAGGCGAGGCGACAGGTCGAGCAGCACCGCCGGCCCCCTCGGACCGCTCTGCAGGTGCTCTCCCCACGAACTCAGGACGGGCCCGATAGCAGGCTGCATCTCGTCCACATCGTGGTTCTGCGCGTCGAGCGGGCGCGCAGGGTCGAGATGCAGCATAGCAATCGGGGGATGCGCACGGGTCCCAGCCTCGCGGAGGCTGTTCCAGTACTCCGTGATGGCGCCTTCGGCATCAGAGCCATCACCGATGATGACACGGTCCATCGAGCGTTGCAGGTCTCCCTCGTCCGAGTTGATGTGCATGTTCGCAGCGCACAGGACGGCTATGTTGCCGTCCGCCTCGATGCCCAAGGCCGGCCGCTTGAGTTCTCGTGAGTATGCGACCAGCTGTAGGCCGGAGCCTGCAGCAGCGTCGAGAATCACACCGGCAGGCAGGACAGTGGGGTCAATCCGCCTAGCTCGGGCCAGTGCCACGTACCATGGAGTGGAGAGCCTGCGCATGTCCTCAGTCATGTGGAAAGCCGGCTCTCCTCGGCGCGCGGACTCAGCCTTGACGCGCTTCCTAGCCTCCTTCGTGAGCTGCGCGGAGGGGTTCAGAGCAGTGTGCCGACTCCCTTCCCCCACGTCATCGCCTCCAAGCACATGGTCAAGTCACTTTCGCGAGTTCCCTAGGAAATCGGGGCCCTGTCGACCTTCAACTCGAAACGCAGCCAAGCATCCTGCAATTCATGACCGTCACTGTTTCCGTAGGCGATGGGAGGGGGCAGCAGAGTGGTATGGGCAGTGCCTGTGTCAATGCCCGGGATGAGCCCCCTGTCGTTGTCGATGTCCAAGCCTATCGCCGACCAGCCGAATCCGTAGATGTAAGCACCATCGTCACCTGCTGTTACAAGCAAGTCACCCTCGTCAAGCTGCTCGTCGGTGTCGGCGTTCCAGACGATGTAGTGCACCTCGATCCTGTCGTTGTCATTGATGTGGATGTCGCGCTCCTCTGTGCCCTCGAATATGTGCACGTCCAGGAGAACCTCCGCGTCCACCACCGTGAGATGACTTACTGAAATCCTGATATCGCTCTCGGACAAGTCTTCCAGAAGCTCAACCTCCACGATCCTGCTCTCGTTGCCCTCCAGACTCAACACATCACCTGGCTCATCGCTCGCCGAGAAGACGACACCCCCTCCTTGGATCTCCAGCACCAGATCGAGAGACTCGTTCCCGCGATTGTAGATGACAACACTGGCACGGTCACCATCTCCCTGATGCTCCCAATCGCAGCGGAGCTCACCCGGGTACAGGAACGCGTCGTCCTGCTCAGCAAGGCTGTTCGGCCAAGTCCAGTCGTCCTCCCGGGCAGAGCAGGTATCGAACAACAGGTCGACCTCCCAAGCCCAGCGGCCGTCTATGGAAGGTGCTTCGGTTGCAGGTCCGAAAGACGCCTCCAGATTGGCATTGAAGTTCCAAGCTGCCCAACCGAGCCAGATTGTCGATAGTATCAGCACGACAGCGGTGCCCAGAGACAGCAGTATGGCGGCCCGCGGGACCGCCATCTCGTTGAGACCCAACGGCACGGGAGGATGCTCGACCTCGTCGGGCGTGTCCGATATCCAAGACCTTGTCACGATTGCTTGTCGGTGCCGTCTGTCATCAACGTTGGCCCGTTCGGAGATTGTGCGGATTCGATTACCCCGGTCTGCGACAGGCTCGCAGTGTCCCTTCTAAGGTCAATCTTCAGTCCTTGACCATCTGCTCTTCGTTGCGCAGACCGAGCCATGAGACCACACCGAGTTCCGCAGCGACCACTACTAGGGCGACCAGCAGCGTGGTCGGCTCGAATATGCCTTCGACGAAAATGAGCCCGTAGACGATGGCCACCAGCAGGTCGGCCAAGCCCCAGATTCGCAGGGCCCGACGCAGTTGCAGTATCCCCACAATCCAGACCGTAGAGGAAAGTGCGATGAGCAGCACAGGAAGCAGAACCGAGGTTGCTTGATGCGCTACGGTGACTGCGATGATGAGCAGATGCGAGTTGAATGCCAGCATCATCGTCCAGTCGCCGCCCTTGAGGGGGACAGTCATGGCACACAGAACCAGAAGCAGCAGACCTGTGGCCATGGTGACTTCGGGGAACACGTCCATTGCAGGCCCGAACCAGTTCCCGGCGGCGAACAGCGCCATCAGTCCCGCAGGGATCGCGATGCCGACCGCGCTCGGCTGCCTGTACCTCCAGCCCTGCACGATGGCACTGGCGACAGCTAGGATTCCAGCGGGGCCGAATGAGAGCAGCACGATGGCCAAACTGCGAGCACCCCTGCCGGAGGAGTTCTTCCAGTCCTCTCGCCCGGCAGCCTGTCTCCTTCGGTCGACCCACACGTCAGTCAGCACGCAGAGGATCAGCGCCGACTCAAGCAGCATCCACGGCATCTCCCATTCGAGCATGTCACCCTCGAACGGGTCGATCGAGAGCGGGAATGGCAGAGCCTCGACGGCAATCGCTCCCAGCATCCGGCCGGCTAGCAGAGGGAGCACAACCCAGTCGAGGGCTATGGGTATCCTGTCCAACAGATTGTCCTGACCGGTCAGCGATATCGCCACCAGTTCGAGCAGCAGCACCGTGACCACAGCAAGGTCCAGTAGGTCCTGGTTACTGCCCCCCGGTCCGAGATGAGATGCCACATGAGCGGCGACCAGTCCGCCGATTGCCATTGCTATTGGCATCTCCATGCCCATGATGTGAGGCAGGTCGAGCTCCAAGCTCTTTGAGCGGTGACGGGCCAATACGATGAGGGCAGTCGCGAAGACTCCGATTGCTACCAGCATCAGCGGATTCGGCCCGTAGAGAAGACCCAGTATGATTCCCGTGCCAAGTATCAGCGAGAGCACCGCTGTCACGACGACGGGCTTGTGGCTGACGTCGGTGGTGTAGAGCTCCCTGAGGTCGTCGGTGCCCATCTTGTCGCGCCTCTTGCGACGCTCGGCCTCCATAGCGGCCCTCCGAGCGTCGTACATCGAGACCTCCCCACTGCCTTCGAACATCGCCTCGTCTCCTACGGCCTTGGCGGCCATCTCCAGTCTCGTGTCCCGCATGGCCACCGACTTGAGCTCGGCTCTGAGCTCACCGCGTGCCACCAGCCACAGAGAGCTGACTACGAACATCGCTACCGAGGCGATTTGGGCGGTCTGATTGCCCTGATCGAACGACAACGCGATGACAATCACCAGGAGCCAGAGCGCTGCGAGGGCGGGATTGAGCAGCTTCTCTATGCCTCCCGCGCGAGGCAGATATACACCCAGGACGATTGCGGCGCATGCCACAGAAACCAGAACCATATCGACTTCCGGCAGCGATTCGGTCAACTCCAGAATCCTAGTCGCCTCCCTTCCGGAGAGCGCCAGCAACAGTGGCAGGCTCATCATCGACATCCCGCTGGTGTACAGATTCTCGTTGTCCCACGCTCGAGTGAGCATCAGGGAGGCGATTGAGAGGCAGAGCAGTGCGGACAGCGGCACGAAGAGCCCGTGCCGCCACTCCATGACCACAACCGCAACCGCCAGAATCGTGACCATATTGCCGGCATCACCCACCCTCCTACCGGCGATTTCAGCACCGAAGTGCAGAGTCGTGAGCAGAAGGAGGACCAAGAGCAGCGTAACGGCTGTGAAACCGCCGAAGTGAGCCATGAATATCATCGTGAGCAGTGGCAGCCACCACCCGATCGACCAGAGTTGCAGTGCCCCAGAGTCCCGTATTGAAGCGGATATCTCGGTCACTCCGAGGAAGCGCGCTGCTAGATTGACCCCTGTCTCACCGAGCCTGACGTTAACTACCACAAGAAGTACCGAAGACAGTGCCAGATAGGCCCCTAGGGGCCCGGGGTCGAGGTCGATGATGCTACCGGGGTCGGCTGCGTCGTTGGCGACGAGGAGAGTTCTGGCGGCCTCTTGGACCACCTCCTCGATGAGCACCCAGCTCCACGGCAGTAACACGGTCACGCCTGCAAGTGAGGGCGAATCTCGGTTGATTGCCAGAACGGCTGTGCCGATGTGCAGTGCTCCCAGCAGAGCCAGCAGCAGAAACCCACCATCTCCTCCTGCCTCGGAGGCTTCGGTCGGCACGAGTATCACCAACAATGTCAGGATGACAACCGCGCCGAGCCACAGCACCCTGTCTGTGACCCTCTCTTGGTCTCTCAGCATCACGAAACCGGTGACTATGGTGCCCAGCACAGTGAACAACTCGTACGAGTCTATGGGAAGGGAATCACCGACTCTGTCTCCGGCCAGAAGTATCAGTACGAGTACTGGCGCAACCCCCAGCAGGGGAATCGCAACCCGCCTCGATTCGACCCCTCTGACAGAGAGGTAAGAGCCACCGAAGGCCGCTCCGAGAAAGCTCACCATACCGAGCGCGTAACCCATCTCCTCGCGACTGGCGGCAACGGTGAGCAGTGCTCCAACCATGCCCAGTGAGATCGAGACCCCCCAGAGGCCCGGCTCACCTAGGCCCAGGGCCTTGAAGGCCTTGGAGAACCAGTTGTCCTCGCGCGCGAAACGCGCGGCCATAGCGGCATTGATTCCAGTAACGGCCATCAACAGGAGGAAGAGCAGCAGCGGGCTTTCCAGAGACAGGATCTTCAGACTACCTATCTCGAAGCCGCCGGTGATGGCGTGCATACCTATCCAGAGATTGGATGCGGCGACACCGAGAGCGGCCAGATTCCCGGACTGGCGATGAAGAGCCAGACCGTGCATTAGCAAAGTGGCAACGAGAATCATCACCGCAACACCGATTTCGCCTAGGACCGAGCCGGCCGTCGAGCCTATGGCGAGCAGGACCAGCGTGGATTGCGCGGCGATGGCATCATGGTCGTGTCTGTAGGAGGCTAGAACGTTCACCGCCACTAGGAACAGCAGTAGGACACCGAGGGACTCGACGCCGATGTAGTCCCACCGATTGAGCTCGATTGCGAGCCCATACAGGACCTTCATAGCAATGATGACCCAGGTGACGCCGAGCAGGGCCATATTCCGCTCAGGCACCCAGCGCTCGCCGAGAGCGAAACCGACTGCAGCAAGAATGAGCAGTACTGCCATCGCTAGGTACGGCGACAGTGCTATGCCAGCCTGGATCCCGATGGCGCTGTAGACCAGTATCATCGCTACCATGAGCAGCCAGTTGACGCGTCGCTCGCCCTCGACGGCGACTTCGGTCACGATATCACGCTCGGGCGCGAGGGGAACGCTACCGTCCTCCTGTATCGCCCCGGGCTCATCCCCGCTAGCCTGCTCGAACGGATCGAACACGTTGCCTAGGGCCTCGTCGACCGCGGCGGCAAGCTCCTCGCGCCGCTCCTCCTCGTCCCCGCTCCTCTCAGGAACCACGACATCGCTCAAATCGACGTTAACACGCCTGCGAAACTCCCGCTCTCGGATGATTCTGTCATCCAGAGGATCGTCACTCATCAAATCCCGACCGAAGCCACTCCCGCATAATCGCATCCCCAGCCGAAGTACTCGGAACAGCGCCTTTCGCCATTAACGAGAGTGATAGGACAGCCGCAACGCTTGAAGGGGAAATCTCGACGTCGCCCGCCATGGAGTCATCATCGATGCCCGGTGACTCCCGCAACTTCGCCACCCCGCTCGCCTCTCACGGGCTTGATCCTCAAGGCGCAGTGCACTGGAATCTGGGCTGGGAGGAATTGCACAGGATTGCCGTAGAGCGCGGCGAGGGAAAGCTGACTGCTCACGGAGTTCTCCTGACAACCACTGGTAAGCGCACAGGGCGCTCGCCGAACGACCGCTTCATCGTCAATGAGCCTGGACTCGCCGAGCATGTTTGGTGGGGTAAAGTGAACATGCCGACTGAACCGGAGGTGTTCGAGGGACTTCTGCATAAGACCAGAGAGTACTTGGACAACTCTGACCAACTGTTCGTGAAGGACGCTTTCTGCGGGGCGGACCCCGATTATCGGATGCCGGTCAGACTGATCACCGAGAAGGCCTGGCACGCGGCTTTCATGCACAACATGTTCGTGCGCGCCTCGAAGGAGGAGTTGGTCTCACACGTCCCGCAGTACACCATACTCCACGCGCCCGACCTGAGAGCCGAGCCCAGGGGCGACGGCACCAACTCCGACGCTTTCATCGTCCTCGCTCTCGACCGCGGTCTGGTAATCATAGGGGGCACCCACTACGCAGGCGAGATCAAGAAGGCCATTTTCACCATCATGAATCACATTCTGCCGGCGAAAGGACTCCTACCGATGCACTGCTCGGCCAATACAGACGGCGAGGAATCGGCTCTGTTCTTCGGACTCTCCGGGACAGGGAAGACCACCCTCTCGGCCGACCCTGGCCGTGCTTTGGTGGGCGACGACGAGCACGGCTGGTCTGACAACGGCGTGTTCAATTTCGAGGGAGGCTGCTATGCGAAGCTGATCAGACTGTCAGAGGAGGACGAGCCGGCGATATTCTCAACCACCCGCAGACCTGGCTCGATTCTGGAGAACGTCGTTCTGAACGCCGATGGGACTCCCGACTTCGACAACGGCTCTCTGACTCAGAATACCCGCGGCTCCTACCCCATCGAGGCGATAGAGAACCGCACCCCCGACTCGATGGCAGGCAATCCGAAGAACGTCGTCTTCCTGACCTGCGATGCATTCGGTGTACTCCCCCCTCTGTCCAAGTTGAGCCCAGAACAGGCCGCTTACCACTTCATGTCCGGATACACCGCAAAGGTCGCGGGCACCGAAGTCGGAATCACCGAGCCAGAGGCCACCTTCTCGACCTGCTTCGGTGCACCCTTCATGCCGCGCCACCCGAGCGTCTACGCCAGACTCTTGTCGGACAAGATTCGCAAGAACGACTCCAAGTGCTGGCTGATCAACACCGGTTGGGTTGCGGGCGGCCACCTAGAAAGCAGCCGAATCAAGATCAAGTGGACCAGAGCGCTTCTGAACGCGGCTCTCGACGGAGACTTGGACGACGTCTTGTTCGTGGAGGACGAACGCTTCGGGTTCCAAGTCCCAACCACCTGCCAGGGAGTCCCAGACAAGATCCTCCAGCCCCGTCAAACATGGCATGAGGAGGAGAAGTTCGACAATGTGGCAGACCTGCTGGCTCAGATGTTCATCGACAACTTCGAGCAGTACGCCGAGGATTGCAGTGAGGAGGTCCTCGCCGCAGCGCCTCGGGTCCTCGGCTGAATCCCGCGCTGTCACACGCGACTCGAGATTTGTAACCATCTTGAAGGCCAGTTCCACACATCGCGGAGCATGGCACGACAGTGGGACAAGACCGACAGCCGGGGGAAGTGCCCGGTTTGCGGACAACACGCCACCTTGGATCCACAGCACATCACCAGCCAAGGCAACACCGAGGGGGACGACCAGCAGTGGCTCACCAGAAATCAGGGAAAAATCGTCCACATTTGCCGTAAGTGTCACGATCAAATGACCGATTCGATGATGCGGAACCGGCTTGAGAAGAAGGCAGAGGCCAAGCCTCCCGGGAAGTCCAGGAGCGAGTTTCTATGCTCCCGGTGCGGACGGACTGGGCACAACCGCTCGTCCTGCCTCGCCACCACCCGCGCTGACGGCTCGGAACTCTGGAATCCGAAGACCGTGAAGGCCAAGAAGAAGCCGGAGCGGTGAGTCCGATGCGTGTAGCGATCACCAGAGGCGTTAGTCCGACCATCGGAAACTGTGAGTTGACTCTCCTCGAGCGTGAAGAAATCGACGTCGACACCGCGAGGGCCCAGCACAGCCTCTACGAAGGACTCCTCGAGGGCCTTGGTTGTCGGGTCGAACATCTTGCCGGAGATCCCGGCTTTCCCGATTCGGTGTTTGTCGAGGACATCGCGGTTGTGCTTGACGAAATCGCGATCATCACGAGGCCGGGGGCCCTGTCGCGACGTGGCGAACGGCTGTCGATCGAGCGAACGCTCGCCCCGTATCGTCCAATCAGTCACATCCAAGCGCCCGGGATACTCGACGGCGGAGACGTACTGACCGTAGCCAAGAGCATCTACGTCGGCCTCTCTACCCGTAGTAACGCTGAGGCCGTGCGTCAGTTGAGAGCACTAGTCGCCGACCACGGCTACCGAGTGATTGAGACAGAATTCCGCGGGTGCCTCCACCTGAAGTCAGCAGTAACCACAGTCTCGGACGACACCCTGCTCATCAATCCCGAGTGGATAGATGCTGGCACCTTTCCCGAACAGGACTGCATCTCGGTTGATCCGGCTGAACCGAACGCCGCCAATGTCGTTCGCATCGGCAACACGGTCCTCTTCGGAGCCGACTTCCCCCGGACCGGAGAGCGTCTCTCGGCTCGGGGTTTCGACGTACAGCCCGTAGAATCCTCAGAACTGGCAAAGGCCGAAGGTGCGCTGACCTGCTGCAGCCTCCTCTTTGAGGTACCCTGAATCAGAGGCTACCCAACTTACTGCCCGCGATAAGATGGACCAGTACTAGTCAGTACACGCCGGAGTGCTCCTGCATCCTTCCGTACCAGCCGGACACGACCTGATGGCTCTCGACTATGTCGAACCCATTCAGGCCCTGCATCGACCGAAGGATCCCGAAGTTGGCGTAGTCGGCCCCGTTAGGCTCTTCCTCTCCGAAGAAGTCCCCCTCGATCCCCTTGGACATCTCGTCCAGTTGGTACTGGAGGTTCTCACGGGGCGGGAGCTCGAACATCTTCGCTCTACTCTTGCCTACCATGCGCATGATGAAGCCCCCTAGCCACTTGTTGATCAGGCGGCTGCCAAACGAGAAGTTGTCAACCCTGGTCACGTAATCGAGGGCCTGGAGGGAGGTCCTGTACGAGGTGTAGATCACTGCGACGATGGACTTCCCTAGGATCTTGTTGGAGAAGTCCATCCACCGGTCCTGCTCGGGGTCCTCGCCCATTCGCGGGAACGATCCCGAGTCATTGGAGTCGATGTAGTGGAGGATGTAGTTCGAGTCGGTCACCTGGGTGCCACCGACGTCGACGAACACCGGCACCATGCCCCAGTCAGACCACTTCAGCTGCGTCTTGAAGGTAGGGTCGACCTCGACCTTCGAGTACTCGATGCCCCTGGAGCCCAGGAGCGCCTTGACCTTGAAGCAGAACGGGCAGGTCTCGAAGCAGTACATCGTCGGGAGGCCGTCAACCACCCTTTCGGGAACCAGATCCTCCTGCACCCCCGAAGGCGGTTTCTTCTCAACGGGGACCTCTGTCACGGCAATGCGTCATAACTAGCACTTGTGAATCCATCGAAGCGGCACTGTCATCTCTTCTTGCCGAACTTGGAGCGTCTCTTCCCGACACAAAGAGCCCCCCCTGTGAAATGTATGTGGTGGATAGGGTAGGGACTGACTCACTCAGAGACGCTGCTTCGCGTGCCTCTGGGCATCGACCGCGCAGATAGCGGCCATGTGGACCACGTCGCGCACGCTGTCACCGCGCTGCAGCACGTGTGCGGGTTTGGAAAGACCCTCTAGAATCGGCCCCGTCATCTCTGCTCCCGCGATTCTCTGCAGAAGCTTGTAGGCGATGTTGGCCGAGGCGAGGTTGGGGCATATCAGGACGTTGGCAGGTCCCTCGAAGGACATGAACGGGTAGTCCTTCTGAATCTCCGGGACCAGCGCTGTGTCGACTTGCATCGGACCATCGATGACGAGGTCCGAATCCAACTCCCTCGCGATGGCAATCGCCTCCTCGATTCTGTCGGTGCGCAACTCTTCCGAGGTGCCGAAGTTGGAGAACGAGAGCATAGCCACCTTGGGCGTCACACCGAATCGGCGTGCTACCTTCGCCGTCTGCACCGCTATCTCGGCTAGGGTCCTCGCATCCGGGTATATGTTGATGGTCGCATCGCCGATGAACATGAGCTGGCCGTTTACGGTCATCATGTACATCCCGACGATCCTGTGCGAGTCTGGGTCCGGGCCGATGGTGTGCAGGCACGGCCTTACGATGTCCGGGTAATGGTGCGAGACACCTCCGAGATACCCGTCAGCATCTCCCATGCGGACCATCATCGGCGCGAAGTATGTCGTCGACTTCAGCATCCGCACAGCGTCCTCAGGGGTCAGTCCCTTGCGCCCTCGCAGCTTGTGCAACTCATCCGCGTAGGTCGTCCGCCTGCGTGGATCGTACCTGACGTCGATGGCCTCGCACTCGAAGTCGAGTCCGAGTTCCTCCTTGACGGCGTCTATCCGCTCGAGTTGCCCGAGCAGGACAGGCTCGCAGATTCCCTCCGCGATGCACTGCGAAGCCGCCTTGATGATGGTGGGGTCCTCTCCCTCCGAGAAGACGATCCTCTTCGTCTCCTTCTTGGCGATGTTGATCACCCTGCGCATGATGGACCGAGTCAGACCGAGGCGAGCCTCGAGTTCCTCCCGGTATCCCCCGACATCGAACTCCTTCGCAGATACCCTTGCGATGCCCTCGTTGACCGCAGCCTCAGCGACCGCACTGGCCTCCCAGATTAGCACGCGCGCATCGAATGGCTTCGGGATGAGGTATTCGGGGCCGAACTGCATTTGCTCACCACCGTACGCGGCGGCTACATCATCGGGAACAGGTTGCTTGGTTAGTTCGGCTATCGCATAGGTCGCCGCCATCTTCATGCCCTCGGTGATCTCCTTGGCCCTGACATCGAGCGCCCCACGGAAGATGTAAGGGAACCCGAGCACGTTGTTGATCTGATTGGGGTAGTCGGACCGACCGGTCGCGACGATAGCATCCTCGCGGACCGCGTACACCTCGTCGGGTGCGATCTCGGGGTCCGGGTTGGCTAAGGCGAAGATCAGCGGACGCTCCGCCATCTTGGAGACCATATCGCCGCTGACGATGCCGCCCTTGGACAGCCCGAGGAAGAGATCGGCGCCATCCATCGCGGATGCCAGGTCGCCGTCCGGCAGGTCGCGGGCGAACTCGGCCTTGTACTCGTTCAACTCACCCGCTTCTCGGCGTGAGTTGGTCAGGACGCCCTTCGAGTCGACCAGAATCATGTTCTCCAGCTTGACCCCGAGCCTGACATAGTGGTGAGCGCATGAGATTGCCGAGGCCCCTGCTCCTGAGACAACGACCTTGATTTCTGAGATATCCTTCTCGACGATTTCTAGGCCGTTCAGTAATGCCGCCCCGGAGATGATTGCGGTTCCGTGCTGGTCATCGTGCATCACCGGGATGTCTAGCTCCTTGACGAGCCTGCGCTCGATCTCGAAGCACTCGGGGGCCTTGATGTCCTCGAGGTTAATCCCACCGAAGGTCGGGGCTATCGCCTTTACGGCCTCGACGAACTCGTCGACGTCCGTCCTGTCGACCTCGATGTCGAAGACGTCGATGTCTGCGAACGCCTTGAACAGGAGGGCCTTGCCCTCCATCACCGGCTTGCCTGCGAGCGCACCGATGTCACCTAGTCCGAGGACGGCGGTGCCGTTGCTGACGACAGCCACCAGATTGCCCTTCGAAGTGTACTTGTATGCCTCGTCTGGATCTCCCTCGATCTCCTTGCATGGGTAGGCCACACCGGGTGAGTAAGCCAGGGACAGCTCGCGCTGGGTTCCGTGCGGTTTGGTCGGCACTACGGTGATCTTTCCAGCAGGTTTAGACGCGTGGTATTCCAAAGCATCCTCGCGGAGCCTATCATCGTTCAGGATTCCACCCCCGGAGCCCTCCGGGCATACCCCTCTGCTATGATGCTATCCTAATGAGAAAACACGCATTATCGGCCTGAAAACAAGCGTTATCGATATTTCTCAAATCACCGAGAATTACGGATTCTCCGCCTACGGCGGATTGAGCATAGCATAAACATCGACCCACTTCTTTCATAATGTGTACAAAGAGGCGGAGTTACGTGCCGTTGGCATATTCGTCCAGTCATCACCCCCAGCAGAGGTTAGCCCTGCTGTTGGTCATGCTGATGGTAATGTTGCCATGGTCGGCGATGACTTCGAGTCATCTCGACGGCCAGAGCGACGACAGCCGCGCCACCCCCAAGACCTGGGGCGCCGGGGGCAGCAATGACACCGGTTGGATCTCCCTCGCTGCAACGGGAGCCGATCCAGATAGCGGCACTATGGCCTATGCCGACCTCTTCCTCGACTTCGCTCCGGGAGCCCTGTTGGATAACTTCACCTTCGAGATTGCAGTCGATGGCGGTGAAGGCTACTGGGCGAACGAGCCGCAGGTGACCCTGCTTGACACCCAGACGCCGATACTCGACTGGCGGGACTACGGCGACCTCGGTCGTCAGAACTCGTTCTCCCCCAATCCCCCCGAGGTTGAAGGCGGTGTCCTCGACACCTGGCTGCAGCCGAACTCGGTCAGTGACGCGTCCTGGCTGCTGCCGAGCGGCGTCACCATCGACGACTTGGTCATCGAGGCGCTGCGTCCGGCAGACCCCCGAGTCTCGTTCACTTCACTGAACGTCGAGATCCATGACAGTGCAGTCAATCCGCTCGACGGCCGGCTTTACGTGCTTCTCGACGACGATATGCTGCACCTCGACGATCAGGCTCAGAAGAGAATCATCGACATCGATTACGGCATCCAGGGTCGAAGCATCGCTATCGACGCGGGCGAGAACCGACTGCTCATCGGGACTGAAGATGGCAAAGTGCTATCTCGCAGTCTAGTGGACTCGTCCGAACTCGACGACCTGATGGTGATGGAGGGCGACACCACCCCAATCCGAGCACTCGCCGTCGATGCATACGGAATTGTGTGGGCTGCGACGGACTGCAAGTTGCACCATCTCGCCCCGGGCGAGACTTCCTGGACCGAGGTCAACTTCTGCTCGACAGACTCAGTCGAGATTGTGACGGACATGATCATCGTCTCCGACACCATTTACGTCGGAACGACGGATAGCGGCGTCCGCGCCATTGGATACTCAACGACCGGCAACGCATCCAACCTCGAAATCTCAATCGATAGCAACGCGCGGTGGAGCACCGCGAACTACCTGACCAGCAATTCGATATCGCAGTTCGAGTTGCTGGGAGATCATCTGCTGATCGCCACGATAGGCGGCGGTGTGAACCGATACAACGCCAACGCCTCGTCATGGCTGGCGACATGGTCAACCAACAACTGGCTGGCATCCAACGTGATCCGCGGACTTTCCCTGACGAACGATTGGCTACACATCCTCGCTGGCAACACCATACACTCCTACGACACCACAGCCATGCTATTCCGCTCGCAGAGGCAGGCCTCCGACATGGGTCTGTTGAAACCTTCCAAGTCAATCTTGGCTTGGCCGACGGAAGGCCACCGCGGCCCCGACTCCGGCACCGTCCTCGTGAGCGACGGCTCCGGCACGCTGGCCCGTCAGGTCGGGGAGTCTCTCGACGGCACCATGGTGGTGGTCAGCAGCCCGTTCTCATCTGCGATGGATATCGCCACACACATCGACGATGGCGAGCAGGGCGAGATATGGGTCGCAGGCGGTTACATCATCGACAGGTTCGACAAGGCCGACCAGGCGTGGCGGACACCCATCGATATCAGTGATTATGTCTGGGCCCCGACCGCCGTCACCTCCATCGTGCAGGACTCCCATGGCATGGTCTGGGTAGGCACTCTCAGCGCGGGGCTGCTGAGATTCGGGGCCGGTGATGCCAACTTCCAAGGAACGGTTCAGGGAATGAGCTCGGATCTCATCTCGAGCCTCGCTCACGATGCGAACTCGAACACGCTGGTCGTCGGGCACTTCGAATCTGGAATCTCCTTGATCAACAGCTCGACGAACACATTGATCGATGTCATTACCACCGAGGACGGCCTCGACTCCGACACCGTCGACGAGGTCGCCACACGCTACGGCATCGCGTACATCGCGACCCCCGATGCCGGCGTCATGAGGATTGATTTGTTCGACGTCTCAGTCCTCGGATCGTGGCAGTCCCTCGGTGCGGATAATCTCCAGGCCACTCCGGTGGCCGTCGACGGCGACACGCTGTACCTCGGGCTGACCGACTTCGGCATTCTGGTGATCGACCGCCTCACCGGCGATATCTCCGACCACTGGACGCAGGACGGCAACCTCCCCGATGACGACGTCCTGTCGTTGCACTTGGACTTCTACGGGGATCTGCTGGTCGGCTCGAGTGTCTCGAACACAGG
The DNA here is from genome assembly GCA_022448665.1 of Candidatus Thalassarchaeum betae. Classification (GTDB taxonomy): domain Archaea; phylum Thermoplasmatota; class Poseidoniia; order Poseidoniales; family Thalassarchaeaceae; genus Thalassarchaeum. The sequence continues at coordinate 45,344 of JAKUUO010000009.1, forward strand.
GTCCTCGAGCAACGGCGGCCTGTCTCGCTGGGACGGCAGCAACTGGCACTCGCTGCCGACATCCATACCCGGCAACAACAACGATCCATACGTGTTCTACGATATCATCAGCGATGCGGACGGCATCTATGCAGGAACCAATCGGGGAGTGTGCACGTGGAATTGGAGCTACGCTCTCCAGGGCTGCGTCAGCAACGAGGACGGGATGCCCTCCCGCTTCGTGTATTCAATAGCGAAGATCGGCACCGACCGGCTCTACGCCGGCACCAACTACGGCGCCGCTGTAATCAACACCCTCAACAACTCCGTCATTGAAGTCTGGTCGGCCGGTGACGACACCCAGCGGGCCCGCACAGTGAAGATAGGCGACATCCTCTACCTCGGCTTTGAGAACACTGGCATCGCTCGCTACGACTTGCTCAACCACTCATGGCTACAAGCTTGGGACGGCACTCAGGGTTACATCAACGACGACGACGTCACCACGCTCGTCCACGGGCGCAACGCCGGCACCATGTGGGCCGGCGGGGACTTCGGCCTGACTCTCATCGACGTGTTGAACGACACGGTTCTGAAGAGCTGGAGCCGGGGCGCGAACACCGATGGCCCGACGCTTTCCAACACGCCTATGCAAGACATGGTGATCATCGGCAACGTCCTGCACTACTCACTGCAGAGGAGCAACTCACAGTGGGCCACGAACGACGAGATATTCCGCATCGACCTCGACAACAACTCCAGTCTGGCCACCATCGATGCCGGTGTCCAGATCGGCGAAACTAGCGTTGTCCACGGGATAGGCGCCATCGGCGAGGAACTGTGGATCGGCGTCAGGCCGAGGTCGTGGCAAGATGGAAGCGGGACCATAGTCCGCTGGAACGCCACCAACGAGTCATGGGCCGACAATATGGATACCATCGGCAATGTGCAGAGGGTCAACGCGCGCTTCCTCGGCGACTGTTTCCCCGTCGGCACCGACGCCTGTGAGTTGTGGGTCGCCTACGGGAACAGCATCATGAGGAGGTTCAGCGCGAAGAACATGACGCTTCTTAACGAGTGGAACGACATCGATGGTCCCATCAGGGGAATGGAAGAGTGGAACGGGACCTTCGTGTTCGCGAGCATGGAAGGCATCCTGAGGTGGGACCCGGTCAACGAGAGCTGGCTCTCCCCTTGGGTCGAGGACGACGGGTTGCCTTCCGGCGCCGAGGACCGGTTCTACTCGATGGCCCTGATTGACGACGACCTGTGGGTCGGGTCCTACCGGGGGGGCTGGAGCGGGGGCTCCGACATCATGCGCTTGGACGATGCCACGGACAACTGGACCCTGTGGGCGCTGGGCACCGGTGACATCCCCGATGGCTACCCGGCCGATATCCAACTCTGCAACGACATCATCCACATCGCCGTCGGCAGGCTCTCGTGGTGGGGCAACCAAGGAGGCATCGCGAGGTTCGACTTGTCCGATTCGGACAGCGACGGACTCGACCACGAGTGGATCTCACCGTTGACCGATAACAGCCAGGGACTCGCGAACGACGACCCCCGCTCAATCGCATGCGACGAGCAGAACGATATCATGTACGTCGGCTACGACACAGAGGGCATCGGCATCGATCGCTACAACTACAACACCAATGCGTTCCTCAGGACGCTGACGTCGAACGACGGCATCTCGGAGGACAGGGTCTTCCCAGGTGGCATGCTCCACCACAACAACGTCCTGCTGGCAGCCCACCAGCTCGTCAATACGGGCGGCATCTCTAGGATCGTCACTTCAGGCACAACGACCGCCAACGGCCTGATACTGGACCCGGGGATGGACGGCTGCTCGGTCGAGAGGGCGCCTTCGACAACCGGACCAGTCTACGCAATCGGCCGCTCAGGCCAGACCACCGGCCTGAACCGCGTTGACAGGCTCGATAACTCGGGCCTGATAGCCAGTGGCTACGACGAGCTGGCGGGACTGACCAGTGGCAGGGTCGTCGAGTTCGAGTCGAACGAGACTCATGTGTGGGTCGCCCTAACCTCAAGCTCCTCCGGGTACTACGCCTCCTCGGTGCTGCAAGGGGAGTTCCTGCCCAATGGCTCCGTCCGATGGGAGTTCGGATACAACGCCAATCAGGACATCATCAACTCGATGCAACTCGACGGGGAGGAGATCTGGCTCAGCACTGCCGGACGCGGCCTGTGGTCGATTGACATAGCCAATCGAGTCCTCTCTCCGACTCCAGCGGCACTGCATTCGCAGATGGATGGGATGATCCTGGAGGACGACGGCACGATGTACGTCGGGCTGATGGGCAGTCAGGGCTCGGCTGCAGGGTTCCAGACCTTCGACACGAGTTCCCGAACATGGGGGCAAGGCAGCCTCATCGCCGGTCTGCCCAACAACATCGTACGCGGCTTCGTCGAGCACGGTGACCACATCATGGTGGCCACTTGGGGAGGAATCGGACTGTGGAACACCACAAAGGATGGCTGGGACGACCCGATTACCACAATCGACGGGCTGCCGACCCCGATTGCCGATCACCTGTTCACCATAGACACCCCAATACAGGGCAATGGCACGGTACTGGTAGGAGGACCAGCGGGGCTGACGGTGCTGCATCAGGACAACCTCTCTGTCCTCACGACTCTAAACTTCGCCGACGGACTCGTAGGGAACATGGTGTCGGGGATCACCTATGCGGAAGCGACCTCACGACTGGTGAACAACCCCGACGGCTCGACCACGGTCCTGCACCACGACGCCGCCCTGTTCATCTCGCACAACGGGCAGGGCTCGACCAGACCCGGAGTCGCCGCATGGGACATCGCCACGGACAGCGCCAACGGCACGTACAACATCGACATGATTCCGAGCAACGATGTCAGAGCCATAACGGCCGATGACTGGGGCGTCCACATCGGCACCTCCAGCGAGCCCCTGGTTCACTGGAACGGCACCTCGATGGAGATGGAATCGGGCCTCGGAGCGAGAAAGGTTCTGTCTTGGCCGGTGTTCCAGATGGTCTCGGACGGCGACTACATCGCCGTACTGAGTCCGAGGGGCATTGATGTGGTGAAGTCAGACGACGACCACTCCGTGGTGGCTTCCGTGCTACTGCCCGGGCTGTCTTCGGCCTACATAGACAACACCGGACTGTATATCGTCGGCCAAGACGGCCTGCACATCTTCGATCCGGTCGAGAGCCTCAATGAGCTGGACAGGGGGCATCAGCGCAGGGCCGACCCGCTAGTCGCGCTTTACGCCGGCAGCTCGTGGGACATCACCGAAACCACTCATCCAGGGATGGCGACGGTGCTGGCCGATGACGAGAACCCGATAGAGATCCCGCAGGGCACTGCACAGTGGCTACCTGGAAAACTCCCGATATTCACCGGGGCCCTCACGCTCTCGGCCCCTCAGTCGGGCGCGTGGGTGTGGGCTGAGTCACAGAGCCTGAACTACTCGGGCTCGTGGGATCTGGCATCGATGAACCCAGCCATCGAGAACGGGTTCCAAGAAGCCATCTCCAATCTCGCCCCGGGCTCCTCAGTGGCTCAGGTGCACTTGCAGATGCAGACGCCTCAGAACGGCACCATACAGGTCCGAATCACCTACGACTGGGAGCGAGTAGAGGTCCCCACCGAGATGACATCCTTGATCGACAGGCCGAATGACGGCGGTGGGGTTCTGGAAGCCTCGTGGCTGCCAGCGGAGGACGCGGCCTGGCGCGCGTACAGGCTGTATGTCTGGGACTCCACGGACAATCCCGACTGGGAGCCGACCATAGAGGAGCTTTCAGAACTCTCAACTTACATGTACATTCCATTCTGGTCGCAGACCACTGCGACCGTAATCACGGCCGACGACGACGGCGTGCCCGCACCGCTCTCGGAAGACAGGGAGTACAGAGCCGCAGTCGCCATCGAGTACCCCGACGGCTCGGTCGGGGTGCCGATGGCATGGCCTGACAGCGCCACCCCGACAGATGAGGTGCCATACCCGCCCGAGTGGCTCACAGCTGAGCCGGTCTCAGGAGGCTCGGCTGGCACGGTCTACCTCGAGTGGTCCTCCTGCATGGAGTACGATCCCGACCGAACAAGGATATGGGCCGTCCAGCAGCCGATCACCAGCGCTATCGCGCTCAGCGGGGGAATCGATGTGGCCTTCGGGGCCGGCAACTCGACGGTGCTCCAGCTGGAGCCCGGCAAGACGTTCTGGTTCGCTGCCGTCTGCGTCGACGAGGCCGGGCAGTTCGACGCTGCAAACGCCATCGTCGTAGGACCAGTTGTGACCGCGGGAGGCCTTGACGATGGCATTCCGCCCGCTCCGATCACCGGCACCACCGCGGTCGATGCCCCCGACGACGAGGGCGGCAGAATCCTAGTGACATGGACTCCGAACGACGAGGAGGACTGCACCTTCCACACGGTCTACGCGCTGCCCGCCTCGGGATTCCAACCACCCACCACGGTCGACGGGTGGCCTGTGGCCGAGTACGTTCTCGATTGCACCACGAGCGAGATCGTGATCGACTCGATGGGCGACTCGCCGCTCGAGAACGGGATCGTGTACTGGGTCGGCGTGGTGGCCTCCGACGATTGGGGCAACGAGAACCCCGACGACGTCCTCGTCGTCGACGCCACCCCGCTCTCCAATGTGGCAGGGGCGGGACAACCACCTCCCCGGGTCCTCGGACTCAACGCATGGGACCACCCGGATGACGACGGCACCGCCATAGACATCATGTGGAACCGCTCGCTGGCGCCCGACTTCAGCCATTACATCATCTGGGTCTCCGAGTACCCGCTCAACGACCTGACCGAGATCTGGGACAAACATCCTGATCCAGCTGATCGCGATCGTCACTGCGGCGACGACCCCGCCTCCTGCGGGCTTATCGAGATCGACCAGAGGCAGATAGGAGGGGCCTTCCAGCTCCAGATCACGGTGACCAGCGCACTCTACGGGAACACGGTCTCGGACCTCACCTCAGAAGCGATCCGACCCTCGATACCGCTGTATGTCACCGTGACCACTCACGACATCCTGGGCAACGTGTATCTGAATGACATGGACGAGCACATGGTCCTGGTCTCGCCTCTGGACAACAGGGGGGACATCTCCCCGCCAGACAGACTCTCGGCACCGCTCCTACAGGACCGCTCGCCCGACGACGGCGACGGCATGCTGATCACGTTCCCCGAGAGTGACGCCTCGGACATAGGGGAGTACTGGATTTACGCCTCCGCCGGCGCGCCGTTCGACAGCATCGGCGGCATGGAACCGGCCCTCGTGGTGGGCCGCGAGGAGCAGATGCCGATCCTCCTCGAGTTCCTTTCGGACGGCCGGGCTCTGGCGCCTTCGGTTCCGGTCTGGGTGGCGGTGGCCGCAGTCGACTCCTCGGGGAACTACTGGGACAGCAACCTGCAGGGGGCCATGATCAGCCTGGTCGACGAGAACTCACTCGACCCCGGCCTCCACCTGCCTGAGATAACCGGCATCCGCGCCAACTGGAACCCCTCCGGCGACCACGTCGAGATACGCTGGGACGCGGCGAAAGACCCGCAGGTCGAGTCCTACTGGGTCTTCGTCGGCAAGGAGCCGTTCGAGCGGACTACCGACTCCGTCCTTGTCGGTGCCTTCGACGACCCGACCACGATGATGATACTCACCGACATCGAGGGCGAGAAGCTCGACAGTGCGGCTACGCACTGGTTGGCCGTCGTCGCATACGACGGCGAGGTGCATCGGTTCGCCGTCGACCCACTGGAGGTCAGACCGTGGTCCGAGTCCTCGTTCGGCTCGTCCGAGGGAGGAGAGGGCGAGGCCAGCCGCTCCTGGTACGACCAGCTGGTGGATGGCGACATGAACACTCTGATCGCCATGGTCTCTGCGGTGATGGTGCTGATCGGCGCTCTGATGGTCATCAGGCCTCGCGAGCAGGCTGCTCCCGAGCCTTGGGAGATGGGTGCGCTGGAGGTCGAGCTCGAGGAGCAGATGTCGCGCGAGGCCGCTGGGCTGAGCGACGCCGAGGAGTCTCTGGAGATCGACGACGAAAACGCTCCCGGCTTCGGCTCCGTACCACCGCTTCCACCGGGGCTGGCCGTCGACGAGGACGCCGAGGCGCCAGCAGCACCTGAGGAAGTGGTCGACGAGCTGCTCGGGGACGAGTCCGATGACGTCGACCTGGAGGACCTCGACGACATGGCCGACGACCTGGACTTCGATGACCTCGGTGACATGGCCGAGGACCTCAACGAGGCCGACGAGGACGTCGACCCGTCCTTCCTCGACGACATTCTCTGATTACCGAAGCAGGTATTGAAGCGCGGATTCCCATCGCGCGGCATGCCCGACCCTCGTTCGGCCGTCTGGTCGGCCATCGCATGGGACGGAGCGCGGTCCCTGCTGGCAGCTGACATGCACTTCGCCAGGATCTCCCGCCACGCCGCAGTCCTGGGCATAGAGGCCCCGGACGACCTGGCCGAGAGGGTCTTCGAGGCCCTAGGTGCCCTAGAGCACCCCGGCGAGCCCAACGGCAGCGCGGACCAAGCCGCCTTCCTCGTCAGAGCGAGAGTCAGGGCGGACGGGGAGATTTCCGTCGAGCCGGCCGTCATCCGGACGTGGCCCGACGCCCCCCTGACCGCAATCTCCCTCGCGGCCCCAAACTGGGAAGAGCCCGTCAGGGGCACAAAGCACGCCGAGTGGAAGCCGTACGGGGACGCGAGGCAGACGGCCATCGAGCACGGCGCCGACATCGCTCTGCTGTTCGAGAACGACATCCTCATCGACGGCGACAGATGCGCACCGCTGCTGCTGGACCACGACGGCGTGGCCTATCACCCCAAGCACAGTGACGGCGCCCTAGACTCGGTGACCATCGAGCAGATCGGTGCTGGGCTCGAGGCAGCAGGCATCCCGGTCAGGCCCGCCAGACTCACTCTGAGCATGATATTACGCGCGTCCGAGATGATTGTGTGCGGGAGCGGCATGGGCATCCGAGCAGTCGGTACAATCGATGGCAGGACGATCGGCAGGCCGCAAGGAAGGCTGTTCCAAGCAGCCTGGGAATCCTGGCTCGCCCGGCTCGAGAGTGGATGGGTCAGCGCCGGCGACCCGTAGAGAGCCAGATGGCCGACTCCCTCTGGCCCGCTAACCGTAGCGTTGAAGGAGCGGCCCTCGGTGGTGGAATCGAAGCAGCATGACTACCTGCAGGATGTGCACTCAGAACTACCCCAGCAGCCAGTTCGTGAGCGGCAACGGACCGCGCTACCAGGTGTGCGTGCGATGCGCGGTGGAGAACGACCTCGTCGATGCCGAGGAGGTGCCACAGCTATACTCCGATGATCTGGCCAAGTCACGGCTCGCTCTGTTCGGCCGGCGCTACCGCCTGTGGTTCTTCATCGGTGCCGGCTGGCTCCTCTACCTCACTCTGGGAAGCGGCATCGAGCTCTGGTCGAGCGTCTTCCTAGTGGCTCTGGTCATCGGCACTCTGGCGACTCCCGTGCTGCATTTGCTCGGCTCTGCCCAGTTCAAAGCCGAATTGGCAAAGCTCACCCCGTGATTCAGTCACGGGAACCCTTGAAATAGAGCCCATTGGGCTCCAAAGCCAGAGGGAACAGTGGGTTCCCTGTGAAAGCCCGTGAGAATGGATGAACAGTAGAGGAGGAGCAAGCAGAGATAAGGCAGG